>CAKTCY010000047.1 GCA_934540955.1 uncultured Faecalibacterium sp. | reverse complement strand
GTGCGGAACTTGTTGTCGTCCGAGAAGATGTACTGCATCTCATCGGAAGCGTAGCGGGTGGAAAAAGGGCTGATATAGCGATCATGCTGTGACATTGGTTGTTTCCTCCTGAAAATAACCCTCTCAGTCTCGCTTTGCTTGCCAGCTCCCCCGAGGGGGGAGCTTTTTTGCGCTCTGCCGGTCAGCACCGGAAAACCTCCCCCTTTCGGGGGAGGTGGCAAAGCCGTCAGGCTTTGACTGAGAGGGTTTTCTTCTTATTCTACCATCAAACCTTGAAATAGTCCACGCCGCCCTCAAAGATCGGCTGGTATTTATCGCCGGTGACGTTCTTGTACAGGTACTCGCCGCTGCGCTCCGAGTGGCCCATCTTGCCGAACACGCGGCCGTCCGGGCTGGTGATGCCCTCGATGGCCAGCACAGAGCCGTTGGGGTTGAAGCGCTGATCCATGGTGGGCACACCGGTCAGATCCACATACTGGGTAGCCACCTGACCGTTGCGCAGCATGGTGTCCAGCACCTCCTGCGGAGCCACAAAGCGGCCCTCGCCGTGGCTGATGGCGACGGTGTGCATCTCACCCACCTCGCACTTGCTGAGCCACGGGCTGCCGGTGGAAGCCACGCGGGTGTGCACCAGCATGCTCTGGTGACGGCCGATGGTGTTGAAGGTCAGGGTGGGGTCGCAGGCAGTGATGGGGCGGATATCGCCGTAGGGCACCAGACCCAGCTTGATCAATGCCTGGAAGCCGTTGCAGATGCCCAGCATCAGGCCGTCGCGCTGCTGCAGCAGACGGCGCACAGCCTCGGTGACCGCAGGGTTGCGGAAGAAGGAGGCGATGAACTTGGCGCTGCCGTCCGGCTCGTCGCCGCCGGAGAAGCCGCCGGGCAGCATGACGATCTGGCTTGCGTCAATGGCCTTGACCAGTGCCTCGCAGCTCTCGGCAACGTCGGCGGGGGTCAGGTTGCGCACCACCAGAATTTCGGGGTCGGCACCGGCGCGGGCAAAGGCCTTGGCGGTGTCGTACTCGCAGTTGGTGCCGGGGAACACCGGAATGATGACCTTGGGCTTTGCCACACCGATCTTGGGTGCAGCGGGAGCGGTCAGGCTGCCGTTGATCTTTTCCACGGCAGGGCCGGCCTTGCGGTAGGGATACACAGGCTCCAGCTTGCTCTCCCAGATCTCCTGCAGCTCGGCCATATCCAGCTTTTCGCCGCAGGACTCAAAGGTGTACTCCTTGGTGGTCTCACCCAGCAGCATACCGGCGGGAGAATCGGACACCATTTCCAGAATGATGGAGCCGTACATGGGCTCAAACATCTGGTGGGTGGTCATGTCCGCACGCATCTTGAAGCCGATGCGGTTGCCCAAGCCCATCTTGAACAGTGCCTCGGCAATGCCGCCGTAGCCCACAGAGCAGGCAGCAGCGACCATGCCCTCCTCGATCATGTTCTCCACCATTCTGTAGTTAGCCTTCAGGGAGAAGAAGTTGGGGCAGCCGGTCTCCGGGTCGATGATGGGCCGCACGAGCACCACGGTGCTCTCGGGCTTCTTGAACTCGGTGGAGACTACGCGGCTTGCCTTGCCGATGGCGGTGGCAAAGGACACCAGCGTGGGGGGCACATCCAGCTGCTCGAAGGAGCCGGACATACTGTCCTTGCCGCCGATGGAAGCAATGCCCAGACCGATCTGTGCATCCAGTGCGCCCAGCAGGGCAGCCAGCGGCTTGCCCCAGCGCTCGGGCTTGTTGCCCAGACGCTCGAAGTACTCCTGGAAGGTCAGGTAGGCGTCCTCGTAGCGGAAGCCGGTGGCGACCAGCTTGGTCACGCTCTCAATAACAGCCAGCCGTGCGCCCACATACTGGTTGGCGCTCATCAGGTAGGGGTTATAGCCCCATGCCATACCGGAGCAGGTGGTGGTCTCGCCGTCCACCGGCAGCTTGGCTACCATGGCGTTCTGGGGGGTCAGCTGGTATGCACCGCCAAAGGGCATGAGCACGGTGGCTGCACCGATGGTGGAGTCGAACCGCTCGGAAAGGCCCTTCTTGCTGCAGACGTTCAGATCGCCCACCATGGACTTCATCTTCTGGCTGAAGGTCAGGCCGGACCACTGGGGCTGCCAGACGCTGCCCTTTTCCACATGGACGTTCTGGTGCTTTTCTGCACCGTTGGAGTTCAGGAACTCGCGGCTGATGTTCACGATGGACACGCCGTTCCACACCATGTTCAGGCGCTTTTCCTCGGTGACCTTGGCCACGGGGGTAGCCTCGAGGTTCTCCTCGGTGGCAATGGCGATGAACTTGTCCACATCCTCCGGGGCAAGGGCCACAGCCATGCGCTCCTGGCTCTCGCTGATGGCCAGCTCGGTGCCGTCCAGACCCTCGTACTTCTTGGTGACCTTGTTCAGGTCGATGTACAGGCCGTCGGCCAGCTCACCGATGGCAACGGACACACCGCCTGCACCAAAGTCGTTGCAGCGCTTGATCATCTTGCAGGCGTCCTCGCGGCGGAACAGGCGCTGCAGCTTGCGCTCGATGGGCGCATTGCCCTTCTGCACCTCGGCACCGCAGTGCTCAAGGCTGTCCAGCTTGTGTGCCTTGGAGGAGCCGGTAGCGCCGCCGATGCCGTCACGGCCGGTGCGGCCGCCCAGCAGCACGATCACATCGCCGGGTGCGGGGCACTCGCGGCGGACGTGGGAGGCAGGGGTAGCGCCCACAACAGCGCCGATCTCCATGCGCTTTGCCACATAGCCGGGGTGGTAGATCTCGTCCACCTGACCGGTAGCCAGACCGATCTGGTTGCCGTAGGAGGAGTAACCGGCGGCTGCGGTGGTGACCAGCTTGCGCTGGGGCAGCTTGCCGGGCATGGTCTCGCTGACCGGCTTGAGCGGGTCGCCTGCGCCGGTGACGCGCATGGCCTGATAGACGTAGCTGCGGCCGGACAGCGGGTCACGGATGGCACCGCCGATGCAGGTGGCAGCGCCGCCGAAGGGCTCGATCTCGGTGGGGTGGTTGTGGGTCTCGTTCTTGAACAGGAACAGCCAGTCCTCGTCCTTGCCGTTCACATCGCACTTGATCTTGACGGTGCAGGCGTTGATCTCGTCGGACTCGTCCAGATTTTTCAGGATGCCCTGCTTCTTCAGCTCCTTGGCGCCGATGGTGGCAAGGTCCATCATGCAGCGGGGCTTGTTCTCGCGGCCCAGATCGGCACGCATGGCCATATAGCGGTCAAAGGCCTTCTGCACCATGGCATCGTCGATCTGCACATCGTCCAGAATGGTGCCGAAGGTGGTGTGGCGGCAGTGATCGGACCAGTAGGTGTCGATCATCTTGATCTCGGTGATGGTGGGGTCGCGCTGCTCGGAGCGGAAGTACTCCTGGCAGAACTTGATATCCCCCAGATCCATGGCCAGACCCTTTTCCTCGATGAACTTGGCAAGGCCAGCCTCGTCCAGCTGGTTGAAGCCCTCCAGCACTGCCACGGCAGCGGGCACGGGGTACTCCATCTTCAGGGTCTCTTTGGGCTCCAGAGAAGCTTCGCGGGCTTCCACGGGGTTGATGACATACTTTTTGATCTCGGCCACCTGCTCAGGGGTCAGAGCGCCCTCCAGCAGGTAGACGCGGGCAGAGCGCACCAGCGGGCGCTCGCCCTGACTGATGAGCTGGATGCACTCGGCAGCAGAAGCTGCGCGCTGGTCGAACTGACCGGGCAGGTACTCCACCGCGAAGGACACGCCCTCGCTGGTGGGCAGCTCGGCATAGGTGTTATCCACCGGCGGCTCGCTGAACACGGTGCTGACGCACTGGTTGAACAGTGCCTCGTCGATGCCTTCCACATCGTAGCGGTTCAGCAGGCGCAGACCGGTCAGGTCCTTGATGCCCAGCAGGCTGGTGAGCTCGTTTTTCAGACCATTTGCCTCGACATCAAAGCCGGGCTTTTTTTCCACATAAATACGATAGACCATTGGGTAAGTTCCCCCTTTGTATTCTTTCTTACTGCTTCTCTGCCAGCGCTTTCAGGGCACGCAGACCGATATCGCTGCGCTTGTGCAGCTTTTCAAAGCTGATCTTCTCGGCTGCTTCGTAGGCGTGGCTCAGGGCGTTGGTCAGGCGCGGGCCGGTGGCGGTAACGCCCAGCACGCGGCCGCCGTTGGTCACCAGCTGGCCGTCCTCGGTGATGGCGGTGCCGGAGTGGTACACCGTCACGTTCTCCTCGCCGGGCAGCTGACCGTCCACAAGGCCGGAGATGGGCTTGCCCTTCTCGTAGGCCACAGGGTAGCCGCCGGAGGCCAGAATGACACAGGCCGCAGCACCCTCGGAGAACTTGACCTCCTGCCCTGCCAGCGTGCCGTTGGTGCAGGCCTGCATGATGTGCAGCAGGTCGCCTTCCAGCAGCGGCAGCACCACCTGCGTTTCGGGGTCGCCAAAGCGGCAGTTATACTCGATGACCTTGGGGCCGTCCGGGGTGAGCATGAGGCCGAAGTACAGGCAGCCCTTGAAGGGGCAGCCCTCGGCGTTCATGGCGCGGATGGTGGGCAGGAAGATCTTTTCCATGCACTCCGCAGCCACCTCCGGGGTGTAGTAGGGGTTGGGGGCAATGGTGCCCATGCCGCCGGTGTTCAGGCCGGTGTCGTGGTCGTTGGCGCGCTTATGGTCCATGCTGGAGACCATGGGCTTGACCACCTTGCCGTCCGTAAAGCTCAGCACACTGACCTCCGGCCCGGTGAGGAACTCCTCCACCACCACATGGTTGCCGGATGCACCGAACTTTTTGTCCAGCATGATCTCCTTGACGCCGTCGGCGGCCTGCTGCTCGTTTTCGCAGATGAGCACGCCCTTGCCCAGTGCAAGGCCGTCTGCCTTGATGACCACCGGGTACTTGCCCTCGGCGCGGATGTAGTCCATGACCTTTGCGGGGTCATCGAAGGTCTCGTACTTTGCAGTGGGGATGCCGTATTTCTTCATCAGGTCCTTGGAGAACACCTTGGAGGCCTCGATGCGGGCAGCGGCCTTGTCCGGGCCAAAGGCGGGGATGCCCACCTTTGCCAGCGCGTCCACCATGCCCAGTGCAAGGGGGTCGTCCTGCGCCACCACAACGTAATCGAACTTTTCTTCCACTGCAAAGCCCACCATGGTATCCACATCGGTGGCCTTGATGTTTTTACACTTGGCGTCATAGCTGATGCCACCGTTGCCCGGTGCGCACCAGATTTCGCCGCAGTCAGGGCTCTTTTTCAGTGCCTTGATGATGGCGTGCTCGCGGCCGCCGCCGCCGACAACCAGAATTTTTTTCTTCATAATTGCACCTTCTCTATGCATCGGCACGGCGGAAGTTTCTCCGAGGACCGTCCGCTGGGGTGGGACCCTGCCGCCGCAGGCGGTAGGGCGGGCGATGGAATGACCCGATCCGTGTCCGAGGAGGAAGCTTCCGCTGTGCCGTACTATCAGTGATGGAACAGCCGCAGGCCGCAGAAGGCCATGGCGATGCCGTACTTGTTGCAGGTGTCGATGACCTGCTGGTCGCGGATGGAGCCGCCGGGCTGCACGATGGCGGTTACGCCGGAGCGGCGGGCGCGCTCGATGTTGTCACCGAAGGGGAAGAAAGCGTCCGAGCCAAGGCACACACCGGTCACCTTGCTGAGGTAAGCCTTCTTTTCCTCGGCGGTCAGCGGCTCGGGCTGGCGGGTGAAGGTCTCGGCCCAGACATCATCACCGATGACGTCCTCCGGGGTATCGCCGATGTAAACATCAATGGCGTTGTCGCGGTTGGGCTTTGCCACATCGTCACGGAAGGGCAGGTCCAGCACCTTGTCCATGTGGCGCAGCTGCCAGTTGTCGGCCTTCTGACCGGCCAGACGGGTGCAGTGGATGCGGCTCTGCTGGCCGGCACCCACGCCGATGGTCTGGCCATTGTAGGTGTAGCACACGCTGTTGGACTGGGTGTACTTCAGGGTGATGAGGGCAATGATGAGGTCGCGCTTCTGCTCCTCGGTCACGTCCTTGTTCTCGGTGACCCAGTTGTTCAGCATGGTGTCGGCGTTGATGACCAGCTCGTTGCGGCCCTGCTCGAAGGTGATGCCGTACACCTGCTTGTGCTCGATGGGAGCGGGCTGATAGGCGGGGTCGATAGCGACCACGTTGTAGTTGCCCTTCTTTTTGCCGGACAGGATGGCAAGTGCCTCCGGCTCGTAGCCCGGGGCGATGATGCCGTCGGAGACCTCGTGCTGGATCAGCTTTGCGGTGGGCACATCGCAGATGTCGGACAGGGCAATCCAGTCGCCGAAGGAGGACATCCGATCTGCGCCGCGGGCGCGGGCGTAGGCGCAGGCCAGCGGGGAAAGCTCGGTCTCCGGGGCAATGTGGTACATCCGGCGCTCCACCTCGGTCAGGGGCAGACCCAGTGCTGCGCCCGCCGGGGAAACGTGCTTGAAGGAGGCCGCTGCGGGCAGACCGCAGGCGGTTTTCAGTTCCTTGACCAGCTGGATGGAGTTGAGGGCATCCAGAAAGTTGATGTAGCCGGGCTTGCCGTTCAGCACGGTAACGGGCAGGTCGGAGCCATCTTCCATATAAATGCGGCTGGGCTTCTGGTTGGGGTTGCAGCCGTACTTCAGTGCGAGTTCATTCATTGGTGCATCCTCCTTATATCCTAAGGTTTACTCTTATTCTTCCTCGGCGTCAAGCTTTTTGAGCAGTTCCAGCTCCTCGGGCAGCAGCTCAGGCTCTTCGGGGTCGTCAAGATTGCTGCACACCGGGTCATATTTATTAAAGATCATATCGCCGCTCTCGCCAGTGTCCAGATCGATGACCCGGGCAAACAGGCTCACCTTGTTGTCCAGATTCAGGCTGTTCCACATATCGTGGGCAAAATCGCCGATGGTGCGGGGGCAGGCAAAGCGCAACGGCTCACCCTCAAAGCTGGGGATGGGGTTGCCGTTGTGCTTGTAGGTGCTGATGAAGTGGCCCTCGCCTGCAACGGGCTGGGGGTAATCAAAGAAATAGCGCTGCACGCTGTCGCCGTTGCCGTCGGCAGACTTGAGGATGCTCATCTGGTAGCTGCCGTCAGCGTACACCACAGCGGAGATGCGGGGGGTGTAGTTGGGGCCGTCCGGCTCAAAGGTGCGGGTGCGCAGGGCATCGGCAAAGCTCTTGCCCTGACTCATCAGGTCATAGATGGTGTCGGTCTGGTCGCCGTTGGTCACGATATGGGTCTTGCCCAGCGTCAGCACCGGATTGTAAATAATGAGGCTGGGGTCCTCCAGCTTTGCGGGGTCCGCTGCGATGGTGCAGATGCCGCCGCGCTCGGGCACGGGGTCAAACACGCGGTTGCGGCTGTTCTCGCTGCGGCCCATGATAAAGTAGCCGATAAACATCTGCCGTCCGTCCGGTGCCATTGCCACAGCAATGCCGCGGCCGGGGTACTCGTTGGAGGCCAGATACTCGTTCAGGTTGATCTTTTCCATTGTTGTTCTCCTATTCAAACCCTCTCAGGCTCGCATTCGCTCGTCAGCACTGACGGAGAGGATCCTTTTACTCCACTTCACCGTTACAGATCATAGCCACAGCCTTGGGCAGCAGCTTCCACTCCGCCTGCTCCATCACCCGCTTCTGCAGCACCTCGGGGGTGTCGCCGGGCAGGATGTCCACGGCCTTCTGCAGCAGGATGGGCCCGCCGTCGCACTCCTCGTTCACAAAGTGGACGGTAGCGCCGGTCACCTTGCAGCCACGAGCCAGTGCGGCTTCGTGGGGGCGCAGACCGTACATTCCCGGCCCGCAGAAGGAAGGGATCAGCGCAGGGTGCACGTTCAGGATGCGGCGCGGATAGGCTGCAATGACGCTGGGGCCCAGCACGGACAGAAAGCCCGCCAGCACCACCAGATCAATGTTGTGCGCCCGCAGCGTTTCCAGCAGCGCAGCGTCAAATTCCTCGCTGGCGGCGTAGTCCTTGCGGCGCACCACGCAGCCTTCCACACCGGCCTTTGCGGCGCGTTCCAGCGCAAAGACGCCGGGCTTGGAAGCCACTACCAGCGTAATTTTACCATTGGGGTTCTCGCCCCGGGCCTCGCTGTCCAGCAGCGCCTGCAGATTGGTGCCGCCGCCGGACACTAACACGGCAATGTTCAGCACAGCTCCACGCCCTCACCTTCTGCGATGACGCCCAGACGGTAGGCTTCCGGCTCGCCGTTGGCGTGCAGGATCTCCAGCGCCTTATCGGCCTGCTCGGCGGGCACGGTGAGCACCATGCCCACGCCCATGTTGAAGGTGTTGAACATATCGTGCTCGGAGATGCCGCCCACCTTCTGCATCAGGTGGAACAGAGCCGGGGTGCGCACATCCGCCTTGTTGATGCGGGCGCAGCAGCCCTTCTTCAGGCTGCGGGGAATATTCTCGTAGAAGCCGCCGCCGGTGATGTGGGAGATGCCCTTGACCTGCACCTCCTCCAGCACCTTCAGCACGGGCTTGACGTAGATCTTGGTGGGAGCCAGCAGCGCCTCGCCAAGGGTCTTGCCGCCCAGCTCGGCGGGGGTGGAGAAGAGCACATCGGGGTCGGCGTCAATGTTGAACACCTTGCGCACCAGCGAGAAGCCGTTGGAGTGCACACCGGTGGAGGGCAGGGCGAGGATCACGTCACCGGCTGCCATGGTCTCGTTGTTCAGGATCTTCTCCTTGTCCACAACGCCCACGGTGAAGCCAGCCAGATCGTACTCGTCCTCCGGCATCATGCCCGGGTGCTCGGCAGTCTCGCCGCCCACCAGTGCACAGTCGGCCTGCACGCAGCCCTCGGCCACGCCCTTGACGATGTTGGCGATCTTTTCCGGCACGTTGCGGCCGCAGGCGATGTAATCCAGGAACACCAGCGGCTTTGCACCGGCGCAGATGACATCGTTGACGCACATGGCCACGCAGTCGATACCAATGGTGTCGTGCTTATCCATGATCATGGCAACCTTCAGCTTGGTGCCCACACCGTCGGTGCCGGAGATCAGCACCGGGTGCTTGTAGCCGGTGCAGTCCAGCTCAAACAGGCCGCCAAAGCCGCCCAGACCGCCGATGCAGTGCTCGTTCATGGTACGGGCGACATACTGCTTCATCAGCTCCACAGAGCGGTAACCGGCGGTAATGTCCACGCCTGCTGCGGCGTAGCTTTCAGAATAGCTCTTTTCCATGTTCTTACTCTCCTAACTTTTTGGCGTCCTTGGGACGGTCATTCAGGTGACGGTCGTGAATATCGGTAGAAAGCACGCTTTCCGGCTCTACGGCATACTCGCCGGTAAAGCAGGCGGTGCAGAACCCGCATTTTGCGTTTTTGGCAAGCTGGACAACGTGCTCGTTGGACAAATAGCCCAGCGTGTCGGCGCCGATGACCTCGTTGATCTGCTCCACCGTGCGGCCGGTGGCCACCAGCAGCTTCTGATCCGGGATATCGGTGCCGAAGTAGCACGGATACTTGAAGGGAGGCGCAGAGACCATAAAGTGCACCTCAGCAGCACCGGCATCCCGCAGCAGCTTGATGATGCGGGCAGAGGTGGTGCCGCGCACGATGGAGTCATCCACCAGCACCACGCGCTTGCCCTTGACGGTGCTGGACACCACGTTCAGCTTGATGCGCACGCTGTTCTCGCGCTGCTTCTGGCTGCCCTGAATGAAGGTGCGGCCGATGTATTTGTTCTTGATGAAGCCGATGCCGTAGGGGATGCCGCTCTCCTGCGAGTAGCCCAGCGCTGCATCCAAGCCGGAATCCGGCACGCCGATGACCACATCGGCCTCCACCGGGTGCTCCTGTGCAAGGAAGCGGCCTGCCTGCTTGCGGGCCTCGTGCACCGAGCTGCCCTCGATGACGCTGTCCGGGCGGGCGAAGTAGATGAACTCGAACACGCACATCTGGGTGTCCGGGCGGCCGCAGTGATCCTTGATGCTGCGCAGCTCACCGGTCTTGGTGTCCACCACCACGATCTCGCCGGGCTCCACGTCCCGCAGCAGAGAAGCGCCGGTGGCATCCAGTGCGCAGCTCTCGCTGGCAAAGACGTAGCCGCCGCCGGGCAGGGTGCCGATGCACAGGGGACGGTAGCCCCGGGGGTCGCGCACCGCGATGAGCTTGGTGGCAGACATGATCACAAGGCTGTATGCGCCTTCCAGCACGTCCATGGTCTTGCTGATGGCAGTCTCGATGCTGCCCATGCGCAGACGGTTGCGGGTGATGAGGTAGCAGATGACCTCGGTATCCGAGGAGCCGTGGAAGATGGCACCCTCGTTTTCCAGCTGGCGGCGCAGCTCCACAGCGTTGGTCAGGTTGCCGTTGTGGCACAGCGCCATGGTGCCGCGGCCATGCCGGACGATCATGGGCTGGGCGTTGGCGCGGACGCGGGTGCCGGCGGTGGCGTAGCGCACATGACCGGTAGCCATGTGTGCCGTAGCAGCGGACAGGCTTGCCAGCACCTCCGGGGTGAACACCTCGTTCACAAGGCCCAGATCCCGGTGACCGGAGATCACACCGTCATCGTTGACGGCGATGCCGCAGCTCTCCTGCCCGCGGTGCTGCAGCGCATACAGGGCCGAATAAGCCGCTGCAGCCACATCCTCGGTACCGGCACGGTCGTAGATGCCGAAAACGCCGCACTCCTCATGCAGCGGATATGCAAAATCAGACATTGGTTCTCCTTTACAGCTCGTTCAGTTCGTTCTGCAGCTTTTCTTCCTTGGCTGCGATCTGCTGCGCCATGGCTACGCGCTCAGCCTCCAGTTTTTCCGCCAGTGCGTCATCGCTCAGGGCCAGGATCTCAGCAGCCAGCCATGCGGCGTTCTTGGCACCGTTCAGCGCCACGGTTGCCACCGGGATGCCGCTGGGCATCTGCACGGTAGCCAGCAGCGCGTCCAGACCGTCCATCGCACCGCCCTTCATGGGGATGCCGATGACCGGCAGGGTGGTGTTGGCGGCAAAAGCGCCCGCCAGATGGGCTGCCATGCCTGCCGCGCACAGGATGACGCCAAAGCCGTTGGCCTTTGCGCTTTTTGCAAAGGCTGCTGCCTCGGCGGGGGTGCGGTGTGCCGAAAGGATGTGCGCCTCAAAGGGGATGTCCAGTGCCTTCAGCTGGGCACAAGCACCCTTGACCACCGGCCAATCGCTGTCCGAGCCCATGATCACTGCCACTTTACGAACCATTTTCCAAAGCCTCTCTTTCTCATGTCCAACAAGACCGACAAACAAAAAAGGCTGCGGTACACCTGTACCACGGCCTTTATTTCCGGTTTTTCTGTCCGCGCATTTTGCACAAGGCTGCACCATGCCCCTGATTGCAGTGAATGTGACCCCATTCCATGCGACCCGGCACCAGCAGCATCATTGAAGTTTCCCTCCGCAGTTTCCTGTGCAAGCGTTTTTTCAGGCGGCGATGCAAGCCCGTTTTTTGGGGCATCGTCCCTGTACTAGATACAGTTTACGGCAAAAAAACTGCTTTGCAAAGAGCGTTTGGGCAAATTCTCCCTTGTGTTTCCATGCCGTCAAAAAACTTTCGAAAGTTTTGTGCAGTTTCGCCATCCTTTTTCTTTCTAAGTATGACTTATGCAGTGGGTATATTTTATGTAAAGGCTGTGTTGATGTATCCCAGATGCAGCGCCGGATTTTTAAAAAATGATCTTTGCCGTGGCAGCGCGTGCAGCGCGGATCAGATCCGCCGGGGCGCAGCACACCTGCGTGCCGATGCGCCCTCCGGAAACGTAGACCTTCTGCTGGGTCAGCACGCTTTCGTCAAAGACGGTGCGGTACTGCTTTTTCATGCCCACCGGGCTGCAGCCGCCCCGCACATAGCCGGTGACCTTGTTGATATCCGCCACATGGATCATCGCCACGCTCTTTTCGCCCACGCTGCGGGCAGCGGCCTTCAGGTCCAGCTCTGCCGCCACCGGAATGACGAACACAAAGTAGTTTTTGCTGCTGCCCTGCGTTACCAGCGTCTTATACACGCAGGCAGGGTCCTCGCCCATGCTGGCGGCTACGGTCACGCCATCCACCGCCACCCCTTCCTCGTGGGGGTACTCATGGGCGGTATAGGCCACCTTTTCCCGTTCCAGAATGCGCATTGCGTTGGTTTTAGCTTCTTTTCCCATTGTTATTCCCTCTTTGATTCTATTGAACCCTCTCAGGCCGCTTCGCGTCCAGCTCCCCCGAAAGGGGGAGCTTATGCGCGATAACCGGCAGATTCTCTTTTCCCGGGAAGTAATACCCCATGGAAAACAGTAAAAAGCTCGACTTTTTGGGTGCGCAGTCATTGCACAGCAATGACTGCGCGGGTTCTTTTTTTATTCTACCACTTTTTCTGAAAAAATTCAAAATTTCTCTTGACTTCAGTTTCGTGAAGTGATATCATAGCGTCACGCACTTCAGACCACTGAAGTTTGACACTGCAAGCTGCGGCAAAGGAGCCGGTCTCCCTCGCCGTTTCACAGGATAAGAAAAGGCAAAGGAGACAAAACACTATGATCATCGTACTCAAACAGGATGCACCCGACGTACAGGTGCGCGAGTTCTGCCACGAGCTGGAGGATATGGGCCTGCAGATCAACGATTCCAAGGGCAGCGACACCCATATTCTGGGTCTGATCGGCGATACCAAGGCCATTGCGGAGAGCTGGGTGCTGGCAAACCCGGTGGTGGAGACCTGCCGCCGCGTGTCCGAGCCCTACAAAAAGGCTAACCGCAAGTTCCACCCGGATGACAGCGTTATCGACGTGGAGGGCGTCAAGATCGGCGGCGGCAGCTTTGCAGTCATCGCAGGCCCCTGCAGCATTGAGAGCGAGGAGCAGATCACCTACTGCGCCCAGCGGGTAAAGGCAGCGGGCGCTTCCCTGCTGCGCGGAGGTGCGTTCAAGCCCCGCACCTCCCCCTACTCCTTTCAGGGTATGCGCAGCGAGGGGCTCGACCTGCTCAAGCTGGCGCGCCGCGCCACCGGCTCGCCCATTGTGACCGAGATCATGAACACCGAGCACCTGCCCCTGTTTGAAAACGTAGACCTGATTCAGGTGGGTGCCCGCAATATGCAGAACTTTGAGCTGCTCAAGGCCGTCGGACGCCAGAAAAAGCCGGTGCTGCTCAAGCGCGGCCTTGCCAACACGCTGGAGGAGTTCGTGATGAGCGCTGAGTACATCATGGCCGAGGGCAACGAGAACGTCATCCTGTGCGAGCGCGGCATCCGCACCTTCGAGACCAGTATGCGCAACACGCTGGACCTTGCCGGTGTGGTCATGCTGCACAAGATGACCCACCTGCCGGTGGTGGTAGACCCCAGCCACGCCTGCGGCCACGCATGGATGGTGCCGGAGTTGGCCAAAGCCGCCGTTGCCGCCGGTGCCGACGGCCTGATGATCGAGGTGCACAACAACCCCGCCAAGGCCAAGTGTGACGGCGCACAGAGCCTGACCCCCGACCAGTTCGATGAGCTGATGCAGTTCATCGGCAAAGAGGTGGAGTTCTTCGGCAAAAAAATGAACTGAGCCTTCTCCGTCTGCTCCCCCGCAAGGGGGAGCATTTTTTGTATGCACCGGCGGGTTTTCATTTTCTTTTCACGGGTTTTATGGTATACTATAGTGTATTTTGAAAAAACACTGCCGAAAGAGGTTTTAAAGATGAAAGCACACATTGCACGCAACCAGAACGCCGGGGTGCCGCTGGCGCTGGGCTGGAACCTTTCCCCCGCCGACCGGGGCAAGCTGGAGGGCATGGCACCCGCCTTTGGCATGAAGCTGCTGCCCGTTGCCCCCGCCGATGCCGGTAAGACCGTTGCCCAGCTGCTGGGCGAGGTGGAGGTAAAAGCCCCCAGAACACTGGTGCTGGAGCCGGGCACCTATCCTCCGGCGCTGGTGCTGGCAAACTTCCGCGATAAGGACGTGGACACCCTGCTGGACCTGATGCGGCAGGCACAGGTGACCATCCCGCTCAAGGCGGTGGTCACCCCCGCAAACCGCAGCTGGATGTTTGCAGACCTGCTGGCGCATTTGCAGGAGGAGCACACCGCCTTTACCGCCGCAAAGGAGAACCAGACCGTATGAAGAGCCGCATCACCCGCATGACCGCTGCACTGCTGGCGGCGGTGCTGAGCCTTGGCCTGCTGGCCGGCTGTAAGCCCAAAAAGGAGCTGACCCGGTACACCACCATCTTTTATGATGTGTTCGACACGGTGACGCAGGTCATCGCCTACTGTGAGAGCGAGGAGGAGTTCAACACCCAGATGCAGGCGCTGCATCAGGATCTTGTCGCCTACAATCAGCTCTACGATATCTACAACGACTACGATGGCGTTGTGAACGTCAAGACCATCAACGAAAACGCCGGCAAGGCTCCGGTACAGGTGGATGACCGCATCCTCTCCATGCTGGAGCTGGCGCGGCAGATGTACGACCTGACCGGCGGCAAGATCAACATTGCCATGGGCAGCGTGCTGGGCATCTGGCACGACCACCGCGAGGCCGCCGAAAAGAACGCCTCCGAGGCCGACAACACCCTGCCCACGCAGGAGGAACTGGAGGCCGCTGCCCAGCACTGCGATATCAACGACCTTGTCATTGACGAGGAGGCCAAAACGGTCTATCTGTCTGACCCGGAGATGTCGCTGGACGTGGGCAGCGTGGGCAAGGGCTACGCAGTGGAGATGGTCTGCCGCGCCGCCGAAGCCCGGGGCCTGACCAGCGCACTGGTGAGCGTGGGCGGCAACCTGCGCGCCATCGGCACAAAGCCGGACGGCAGCCAGTGGACGGGCGGCGTGGAGAACCCGTGGAACGCCTCGGAGGTGTACACCAGCACCAACTCCATTTTCGGCTCGCCCATCAATATGAGCGACCTCGCACTGGTGACCAGCGGCGACTACCAGCGCTACTTTGTGGTGGACGGCAAGCGCTACCACCACATCATCGACCCGGACACCCTGTGGCCAGCTGCCTACTACAACGGCGTCACCGTGCTGTGCCCGGACTCCGGCATGGCAGACTGCCTGACCACTGCCCTGTTCTGTATGCCGCTGGAGGAGGGGCAGAAGCTGGTGGAATCGCTGGACGGCGTAGAGGCCATGTGGTGCACGCCCGATCAGCAGGCCACCACCTCCAGCGGCTGGGACAGCCACCTGAAAAAGTAAATTTGTTTATAGAAAAAACGAGCCATCATGCGGAAATCCGCACGATGGCTCATTTTTCTATGCTATTGCTTTATGCGCTCAGCCGCACAGGCATCACTCCACGATGATGCTCTTGCCGGTCATCTCGGCGGGAACGGGCAGGCCGATATAGGGCAGCATGGTGGGTGCGATGTCGGCCAGACAGCCGCCCTCGCGCAGCTTCACATCGCCGCAGCCAACTGCCACAAAGGGCACAACGTTGGTGGTGTGGGCGGTGAAGGGGGTGCCGTCCGGGTTCATCATCTTCTCGGCGTTGCCGTGGTCGGCGGTGATGAAGGCGCAGCCGCCGGCGTTCAGCACAGCGGTGACCACCTGATCCACGCAGGTATCCACAGCCTCAACGGCCTTGACAGCAGCCTCGAACACGCCGGTGTGGCCGACCATATCGCAGTTTGCGAAGTTCAGGATGACCACATCGTACTTGCCGCTCTCGATGCGCTTGACGCACTCGGCAGCAACCTCGGGGGCGCTCATCTCGGGCTGCAGGTCATAGGTTGCAACCTTGGGGCTGGGGATGACGCAGCGGTCCTCGCCCTCGTAGGGAGCCTCCACGCCGCCGTTGAAGAAGAAGGTGACGTGGGCGTACTTCTCGGTCTCGGCGATGCGCAGCTGGGTCTTGCCGTGGGCAGACAGGTACTCGCCCAGAACGTTCTTCAGCTCCACCGGGGGATATGCAACCTCGCAGTTGGGCATGGTGGCATCGTACTCGGCCATGCAGACGTAATGCACCTGCTTGCGGCCGCCGCGGCGCTCGAAGCCGGTAAAGGCATCGTCGCAGAAGATGCGGGTCATCTGGCGGGCACGGTCGGGGCGGAAGTTCATGAAGATAACGGTGTCGCCATCCTGCACGCGGCCACCCTCGCAGGTGACGCAGGGCAGCACGAACTCGTCGGTCTTGTCTGCGGCATAGGAAGCCTCGATGGCCTCGGCAGCGTTGGCAGCGTGCTCGCCCTCGCCGTAGACGAAGGCAGCGTAGGCCTTCTCCTCGCGGTCCCAGTTGTTATCGCGGTCCATGGCGTAGTAACGGCCGGAAACGCTGGCGATCTTGCCCACGCCCAGCTCGTCCAGCTTGGCCTGCAGGTCAGCAAGGAAGCCCTTGCCGGAGTGGGGGTCAGTGTCACGGCCGTCGGTGATGCAGTGCAGATAGACTTCCTTAGCACCCAGATGCTTTGCCATCTCCAGCACGCCGAACCAGTGGTCGGCATGGCTGTGCACGCCGCCGGTGCCCACCAGACCCATCAGGTGGATAGCCTTACCGGCCTCGATGGCGGCCTTCATGTTCTTGACCAGCACGGGGTTCTTGAGCATCTCGCCGTCGCGGATGGACTTGGTGATGAGGGTCAGCTGCTGGTACACGATACGGCCTGCACCCATGTTGGTGTGGCCGACCTCGGAGTTACCCATCTGACCGTCGGGCAGACCGACAGCCATGCCGGAGGCATCGATGGTGGTCATGGGGTACTTTGCCATCAGAGCATCCAGATGGGGGGTCTTGGCAGCCACAACAGCGTTGCCGAAGGTCTCGTTCGGCACCCAGCCGAAG
>CAKTCY010000046.1 GCA_934540955.1 uncultured Faecalibacterium sp. | reverse complement strand
GGAGCGGATCTCGTAGATGCGCTGCTCGGCGTTTTCCAGCAGAAGGTCGGCGTCCGGCTCGTCCCCGGCGTCCTGCAGGATGTCCTTGGCGACACCCATCAGCTGACGCACCAGATATTTTTCCTGCACGATCTGGGCGTAGGCCTTTACATTGGAGATGCTGGGCACCGTTTCCGCCAGACCGGTCAGGTAGATCTTGGCCTCGTCTGCACTGGGGAACACACCATCGGACACCACTGCATCCAGCAGGGTGACAAAATCGATGGTCTGGTCGTTGGTGAACAGGCGCAGCATCTCCGTCCAGATCTGGGCATTCTGCCGGGTATAGAACATTTCCGGCTTGATGATCTCCACCAGATCGGTCAGGGTATCAGGCTTGAGCAGCACCGCACCCAGCACGCTCTGCTCTGCCTGCATATTGTAGGGCAGATTGATGCCCACGCTCTCCAGATTCAGTTCATTGGAATAACGTCGTTCGTTCGGCATAGTAGTTTGTCCTTATCCAAAATCCAAAGCATCCTGTAAAGCCAAAAAGCGCCCCCTGCTGTGAGGGGGCGCAAACGGCACACAGATCAGGCCTGTTCCACTTCCACCTGGATCTTGAAGGAAGCCACGACGCCAACGTACAGACGAACCTTGCCGTTGAACACGCCGGCATCCTTGATGTCCTTGGTCTCCAGCTCGATCTTCTTTTTGTCGATGGGTGCACCTGCCAGCGCAGCCAGTGCTTCGGCAACCTCCTTGCCGGTCACCTTGCCGTGCAGACGGCCGGATGCGCCGCCCTTGGCCTTGATGGTCACGGTCTTGCCTTCGATCTTAGCAGCCAGAGCCTTGGCGGCTGCCACGTTCTCAGCCTCGTGGAAATCGGCTGCGGCCTCCTTGCCGCGCGCCATGTTCACAGCGCTGGCATCCGCCACAGCGGCCAGCTTGCGCGGGAACAGGTAGTTGCGGGCGTAGCCGTCGGAGACCTCGTGGATCTCGTCCTTCTTGCCAATGCCCTTGATATCCTGCTTCAGAATCACTTTCATGATAGTATCCCTCACTTCTCACCGGAAAACCGGTGCAGTCTTATGGTAATAGTATAGCGCATTTGTCGCTTTTGAGCAAGAGGAACAGGGCGACAGGCCGATAGCTTTCTCCTCGGACACGAATCGGGCCATTCCATCGCCCGCCCTATTGCCTTCGGCAACAGGGTCCCACCCCAGCGGACGGTCCTCAGAGAAACTATCGGCCCGCCGCTCGGGCAAATGCATCTATTATTTCAGTTCTTTTGCAGCCACGTCCAGCGCTACCTCGATGACCTTGTCCATATCGTAGTACTTGTACTCGCCCAGACGGCCGCCGAAGATCACGCCCGGCTCGGCATCGGCCAGCGCCTTGTACTGTGCATACAGGGCGCCGTTCTTCTCGTCGTTGACGGGATAGTAGGGCTCATCGCCCTTTTTCCACTCGGCACTGTACTCCCGGCTAATAACGGTCTTGGGCTGGGTGCCGAACTCAAAGTGCTTGTGCTCGATGATGCGGGTATAGGGGGTCTCGGCGTCGGTGTAGTTGACCACCGCGTTGCCCTGATAGTTGTCGGTATCCAGCACCTCGGTCTCAAAGCGGACGCTGCGGTACTGCAAAGCACCCAGACGGTACCCGAAGTAGGCATCCACCGGGCCGGTGTAGACCACCTTTTCAGCCAGCGCGTCCAGCGCAGCCTTGTCGGCCAGATAATCCACGTTCAGGCGCACCTCAGTATCGGCCAGCATCTTTTCCACCATGGCGGTGTAGCCGCCGTTGGGGATGCCCTGATACAGGGCGTTGAAGTAATTGTCGTCGTAGGTGAAGCGCACCGGCAGGCGCTTGATGATAAAGGCGGGCAGCTCGGTGCAGGGGCGTCCCCACTGCTTGCCGGTGTAGCCCTTGATGAGCTTTTCGTAGATATCGGTGCCCACAAGGCTGATGGCCTGCTCTTCCAGATTCTGCGGGTCGGTAATGCCGGCAGCGGCCTTCTGCTCCTCGATCTTGGCCTTGGCCTCGGCGGGGGTAACAACGCCCCACATCTTATTGAAGGTGTTCATGTTGAAGGGCAGGTTGTAGATCTCGCCGTGATAGTTCGCCACCGGGCTGTTGGTGTAGCGGTTGAACTCTGCAAACTGGTTCACATACTGCCACACGGCCTTGTTGTTGGTGTGGAAGATATGCGCGCCGTAGCGGTGCACGTTGATGCCCTCCACATTCTCGGTGTAGATATTGCCCGCGATATGGTCGCGCTTATCGATGACCAGACACTTTTTGCCTGCCTTTTTGGCCTCGTGGGCAAACACGGCGCCGAACAGACCGGCACCAACGATAAGATAATCATACTGTTTCATGTTTTATTCCCCTTTTACCGGTCGTGCGTCCGGCGTAGTCTTTTTCTGGGAGAGATAATATTGGTCGATGGCGTCCTGAATGCGGCTGCGTGCCGCCTGCGGAGTGATATGCTTCAACTGCGCTGCTGCCATGGTCTGATGACCGCCGCCGCCCAGCGACTCCATGATTACCTGCACATTCACGGCACCCATGCTTCGGGCAGAGACGTTGACCCCGTTGCCCACCTGCACCGCCACAAAGCTGGCGTCCACGCCCTGAATGCGCAGCAGGTCGTTGGCGGCCTGCGCAATGGCGACCCGTGCTTCCGGGGCGACCTCGCCGCCGATGGAGATGGCGCAGTTTTTGTACATCTGCGCCTTTTCCACCAGATCGGCCTTGGCGTTGTACTCCACCATAGTCACATCGAACAACCGGCGCACCCGCTCGGTCTCTGCGCCGTAGCGGCGCAGGGCAGCAGCGGCTTCAAAGGTGCGCACACCGGTGTGCAGGGTAAAGTCCTGCGTATCCAGCAGGATACCGGCAAGCAGGCCCTCGGCCTCTATACGGTTGGGCTTGTCGTCCCGCTCGCCCACATACTGCAAAAGCTCGGTGACCAGCTCGCTGGCCGAGGAGGAATAGGGCTCGTGACAGACCAGCGCCGGGTTCTCGATGTAGCCCACGCCCTTGCGGTGGTGGTCGATGACGGCCACCTTACCGCATTTTTCCAGAATGTCCTTGCTTTCCACAAGACCCACCTGATATGTATCCACCACGATGCACAGGGTGCGCTTGGAGATGATGGGCAGAGCGTCCTTGGGGTCGATGAAGTCATCCTTCTGTCCCGCCTTGCACAGTGCATCGATCAGGCTGGCCGCCAGCGTAGCGTCCCGCCGGACGGCGATGACCGCCGGCACATCGCAGATCTTACAAATGCGCAGCACGCCCTCGGCTGCGCCGATGGCATCCAGATCGCTCATGCGGTGACCCATGATGACTACATGGTCGGCCTCCTTGATCAGCTTGACCAGCTGGTCGGCCACAAGGCGGCTGCGCACCTTGCTACGCTTTTCCACGCCGTGGCTCACGCCGCCGTAGAAGGTAAAGCCGTCCAGCGTCATCTCAGCGGCCTGATCGCCGCCGCGTCCCTGCGCCATATCCAGCGCGTGCTCGGCCATATCCTGCGCCTCCCGCAGGGTGCGTGCACCGCGCCCGATGCCAATGGACAGCGAAAGACTCACACTGGGGTCCAGTGCGCGGATCTTATCCAGCACGTCGTAGCCGCGGTTGGCGAACTGCTCCAGCTGGCGCTCCTCCACCACGGCGATGTAGCGGCCGCCGCTGCCTACCCGGCGCAGAAAGCCGCTGCCGCGCCCGATCATATCCTCCAGAATGCGGTTGACGCCCTCCAGCAGGCGGGCGCGCTCGCTGTCCATCAGATCCCCGAACACATCATCGTAGCCGTCCAGCTGAAAGGCAAGATACCCCGGACGACTGGCCTTATACTCTGCCTCGATGCGGCGCAGCTCGGTCTCCTCGTTCAGCACCAGCAGGGTCATGCTTTCGGCCTCGCCGGGCACGGTGGAGCTGTGCACGCTCCAGTAGCCGTCGGCAAGGGTCAGCAGCTGTCCCTCACGCTTGCGGCACAGCTGCAGATCCAGCCCGGGCAGCAGCTTCTGCACCCGGCTGGCCAGCACATCCTGCCCGCCCAGCAGGCGGGTGCGGAACTGGCTGTTGTACCACAGCACCGTCTCGCCGGAAAGCAGCGCCGCAGGCTGGGAAAGGGGCTCCAGACTGAACTGCACCTTGGATTTTTCAAACGTGGTGCCGCTTGTCCAGCGCACCACCCAGCGGCGCAGCCTGCAGCGGAACAGGGTTGCCCCTATGCCCCACAGCACCACCAGCACGGCCAACAACGGCCATGCCGTGGGGCGCTGCACCAGCAGCACCAGCAGCAAAAGGCCGCACAGCACCGCCAGACTGGCCGTGAGCATTTCCAGTGTCCATCTTGGTTTACGTTTCATCGGTTTTTTGCCTCCTCAGACGCTGCACCGCCTTGCGGTGCGCCCGGATCAGACCTCCATCAGGATGGGCAGGATCATCGGGCTGCGCTTGGTGCGCCGGTAGATATAGCTGCTCAGTGCCTCACGCACACGGGTCTTTACGCTGTTCCAGTCCCGGACGTGCTCGTCCACACAGCGCTCCAGTGCATTTTCCACAATGCTCTGGGCACCGTCCATCAGGCTCTCGTTCTCGCGCACATACACGAAGCCCCGGCTTACCAGATCCGGCCCGGCCAGCACCTTGCCGGTCTTGCTGTCCACGGTGGCCACGATGATGACAAGGCCGTCCTCGGAGAGGTGCTTGCGGTCCCGCAGCACCACATTGCCCACATCGCCCACGCCAAGGCCGTCCACCATGACGGCACCGGCGGTCACCGGCTCGCCCAGCTTCATCTCGTCCTGCGAGAGGATGACGTTGGAGCCGTTTTCCGCAATGAGGATGTTGCTGGTGGGAATGCCCAGACTTGCAGCGGTGAGGGCGTGCTTTTTCAGCTGCTTATACTCGCCGTGCACGGGCAGGAAGTACTTGGGCTTGGTCAGGGTGAGCATCAGCTTCTGCTCCTCCTGACAGGCGTGGCCGGAAACGTGCACATCATACATGCTCTCGTAGATGACCTCTGCGCCCAGCAGCAGCAGACCGTTGACGATCTTGGTCACGCTCTTCTCGTTGCCGGGGATGGGGTTGGCGGAGATGATGATGAAGTCGCCGGGGCCCACACGCACCTGACGGTGGCTGCAGGAGGCCATACGGCTCAGCGCGCTCAGGGGCTCGCCCTGACTGCCGGTGGTCACCAGCACTACCTGCTCCGGCGGGTACTGGTTCAGCTCGTCCACGCTGATCAGGGTGCCCTCCGGAATGTGCATATAGCCCAGCTCCTGCGCCATGGCGGTGTTGTTGACCATGCTGCGGCCGCTGAAGGCCACCTTGCGGCCATCCTCCACGGCCAGATCAATGATCTGCTGCACGCGGTAGATATTGGACGCAAAGGTCGCAATAATAATACGCTTATTGCGGGCGCGGGCAAACAGGCTGCGCACACCGGCGGCCACCTTCTGCTCGGTGGCGGTAAAGCCCGGGCGCTCCGCGTTGGTGGAGTCGCTCAGCAGGGCCAGCACACCGCGCTGTCCGTACTCGGACAGGGTGGACAGGTCGGTCACGCCGCAGGCCAGCGGGGTGTAGTCAATTTTAAAGTCGCCGGTCTGGATGATGGTACCGGCGGGGCTGTCGATGGCAAAGGCCACGGCATCCGGGATGGAGTGGTTCACATGGATGGGCTCCACGGTAAAGCAGCCCAGCTTGAGCTTCTGCCGGGGCACGATCTCCACAAACTTGGTCTTGCCGGCAAGGCCGAACTCCTCCAGCTTGTTTTTGATCAGACCGCAGGTCAGGCGGGTGCCGTACACCGGCAGGCTGAGCTTTTGCAGCAGATAGGGAATGCTTCCAATATGGTCCTCGTGGCCGTGGGTGATGAGCAGACCCTTGATCTTATCCTTGTTCTGCACCACAAAGGTGAAGTCCGGGATGACCATGTCCACGCCGAACATCTCGCTGTCCGGGAACACCAGACCGCAGTCCACGATGATCATATCGCCGTTGCACTCGTAGACGGTCATGTTCTTGCCGACTTCGCCCAGACCGCCCAGCGGATAGATATGGATAGGGGTCGCTGCCTCCTTGGGCTGCTGCGCACGGCGCGGGCGGCGGTTATAGTAGGGGCGGCGGGTGGTGGGACGGGTACGCTTTTCCCCTGCGGGAGCAGTGCCGTTTGCAGCGGCTGCCTTGGGCGCTGCCGGAGCATTTGCACGGGGTGCGGGGTTATTTTCTTTTGCTTGAGCCATTCTTTACCTCCAGATTCAATTGCAGGTCAGACCGCACCCCGTCGGGGAGAGCAGCCGCACCTTGCACAGGGGAAGCACCTGAAACTGCATCGGCTTCCGGTTGATGCATCGTATAGAATTTATCGTTCAGCGTGCTTTTTGCAGCAGCGCTGTTGGTTCCGCAAGAGGTTCTTGGCCAGGTAAGTCCATCTGTTCGATGCGACCGTGGCGTTTCTGCCGGAACAGCCGGGCGCACGCCCTTGGTGCACCCCTATACGCATTTTGTTACGCTAAGTATAGTATTTCGCACCGGTTTTGTCAATTCCAAGGTTTGGCAAAACTGGGCCGGTGTATACATTGGCTCTTGACATCCCGGGCAAAATAGCGCTAAATAAAGGTATTCTATTCTATAAGGAGAACCCCATGAAACAGGTAGAGGTGTACACAGACGGCGCTTGCAGCGGCAACCCCGGCCCGGGCGGCTGGGGTGCGGTGCTGCGCTACCGCTTTGACGGCAAGGTGTACGAAAAGGAACTGAGCGGCGGCGACGCCAGCACCACCAACAACCGCATGGAGCTGACGGCCTTTATCGAGGCGCTGCGCCAGCTCAAGGAGCCCTGCGAGGTGCGGCTGTGCTCTGACAGCCAGTATGTGATCAACGGGCTGGAAAAGGGCTGGGCCAAGGGCTGGAAGCGCCGGGGCTGGAAAAAGGCCGACGGCTCCCCTGCCCTGAACCCGGACTTATGGGCACAGGCGCTGGAGCAGGAGGCGCGGCACAAGATCACCTACGTCTGGGTAAAGGGCCACGCAGGCCACCCGGAAAACGAACGCTGCGACCAACTGGCCGTAGCACAAAGCAAAGCACATGGCGGGAGGCAAGGAGCATGAGCGACGCATTTTTGCCCGGCAACGGGTTCGACACCTACGAAACACAGGACAAGGTGCTTGTCAGCATGGACGGCTCCGTGGATTGCGGCGTTGCAGTGCGCATTTTGCAGCAGCAGGGCTTTGGCGTGGCCGGGGCCGTGGTGCAGCTGGCCGCTGACCAGAGCGCATGGGCCGCAGCCGCACGGCAGGCTGCTGAGGCTCTTGGCATCGAGTGCATCGTGCTCAAGGCAGAAGCACTGGCAGACCAGCCCGCCGAGGTGCTGGGCAGCGGCAACGATGCCCGGTTTGCCGCCCTGCTGACCGCTGCCGACAAGCTGGGCATCCAGTATATTGCCACCGACCACCACGCCCGGGTGGAGCTTGGCAGCGACGGCGTGCACGCAGTCTGCCCCGCCGTGGACGCCGCACTGGACGAGAGCTCTGCACTGACCGCGCTGCCGCAGGACACCCTTGCCCGGCTGCTGCTGCCCTTGGGCGAGTTTACCGCCGCCGATGTGCAGGAGATGGCACAGGATTTTAAGGTAAACGGTACGGTCTGACCCAGCGGAAGATCCGCATTGCATTTCACCGGAGAAGCAAAAAGAAGCGCCGCATCTGTACGATGCAGCGCTTCTTTTTTGTGTGCTTTAGTTCTGCGGGTGCACGATATCGCGCCAGTCCAGATCTCCGCGCTCCAGGCCGTGGATCAGCACCTCGGCGGTGGCGATGTTGGTGGCCATGGGGATGTTGTGCACATCGCACAGGCGCAGCAGGGTCATCTCATTCGGCTCGCTGGGCTTTGCATTGATGGGGTCGCGGAAGAACAGCAGCAGGTCGATCTCGTTGCAGGCAATGCGGGACGCGATCTGCTGGTCGCCGCCCTGCACACCGGCCAGAAAACGCTGTACCTGCAGGCCGGTGGCCTCGGAAATCAGTTTGCCGGTAGTGCCGGTCGCCACCAATTTATGCTGGCTCAGAATGCGGCAGTACGCCGTGCAGAACTGAACCATCAGCTCCTTTTTGGAGTCGTGCGCGATCAGGGCAATCGTCATCTGTAGATCTCTCCTCTATTGAAACATTTGTATATAAAACGCTTGATAATTTTCCTTTGTTATACATGATATCACAAACGCAACTCATTTACAACAGGTTTTTGGACACAATATTCAAATTTTCGTTCAAATCCCCTTCTTTGCACGCTGCTGCGCCTTACTGCGCAGGCAGTGCATCGTTATTTTCCCCCTCCGCTGCCCCTGCGGGCGCAGCTGTCTGCTGCGGCTCTGCGGCGGCTGCAGCGGTCTGTGCATCATTCGCAGCATCCGGGGCGGTCTGGGCGGCGGTATCCGATGCTGTGGCATCCTCCTGCATTGCGGTGCGCGGGTCTACATAGGGGTCAACCTCCAGCGTGCCGTCCTTCATGGCAAAGTAGGCGTTGGCGATATCCACCACCAGATCACCGGTGCGGGCACCGTAGCCGCCGTACTCCACCGTAATGCCAATGGCGATTTCCGGGTCGTCTGCCGGGAGGTAAGCGATCATCATGGCGTTCAGGTAGTGCTTGCCCGAGGCGTAGGTCTCGCTGCGCTGGGGGGTACCGGTTTTGCAGGCGATGGCAATGGGGTAGCTGGAGATCTTGCCGCTGATGGTGCTGGGCACCAGTGTCATGCCCTGCCGCACCAGATCAAAGGTGTTGCCGTTGCCCTCGATGACGTCCATCACCTCCGGCTGGGTCTCGCTGAGCACCTCGCCGGTGTTGGTATCGAGAATGGCCTTGACAAAGTGGGTGCGGTAGCGCACGCCGTTGTTGGCCAGCGTGGCGGCATAGGTGGCCAGCTGGATGGGGCTTACCACCGTGTTGCCCTGCCCGATGGCGGCCTGAATATCCAGCGAAGAAGTGTAGTTTTTATCCGTCTTTTTGGTCAGGCGTCCCACTGCCTCGTTTACCTCCACGCCGGTGCGCTGCCCAAGACCCAGCTTGTAGGCGTAGGCATCGTAGACGTCACTGGTCAGGCGGCGGCCCACATCATAGAAGAAGATGTTGCAGCTCCACTTGATGGCGGTAACTACATCAATGTTGCCGCTGTGGCCGTGGCGGGTACAGCGGGGATGGTAGTCCTTGTAATAGGTATACACGCCGGTGCAGTTGACGGTGGAGTACTGGTTGATGAGGCCGCTGTCCAGCGCCGCCACCGCCACTGCGGGCTTAAAGGTGGAGCCGGGGGTGTACAGACCCTGCAGCGCCCGGTTGAACAGGGGCAGGCTGGGGTCGGCGCTGTACTCGGAATAGTTGGTGGCGTACAGGTTCTGGTCAAAGCTGGGATAGTTGGAGGCCGCCAGCACGCTACCATCCTTCACATCCAGCACCACCGCAGCGCCGGCGGCAGCCTTCATATCGCCGGTGTTGTACACCCGGTTGATCATATCAATGTTGTTGGCAAGCGCCTTGTCCACCGCACGCTGAAAATCGCTGTTGATGGTCAGCTGCACGGTATGCCCCGGCTCCGGTACGGTGGTGATCTTGGTATCCACGATCACACCGTCCGAATTGCGGGTGATGGTCTCCACACCGTCCTTGCCGCGCAGCTCGTCCTCGTACACGGACTCAAGGCCGGAGATGCCGATCACATCGTTCATGTTATAGCCTTTTTCCTTGAGCGGATAGGTCACCTGACCGTTTTCGTCGGTCACCTTCCACTTTTCGGCGGTGATCTTGCCCACACGCCCCAGCACAGCGGGCAGGATATCGCCCTGCTCGTAGCTGCGGGTGCTGGTCTCCACGATCTCCACGCCCGGCAGGGTGAGGGAATGCTCCTTGATGGTAGCCACCGTCACCTGACTGACGTTTTCAGCCATGACGAAGTTGTTCACGTTGGAAAAGGCCTGCCGGTCCATCTCGTAATGGATGCCCGCCAGCACCCGCTGCCACGGCAGAGAGAAGCCTTCCAGATGGTTTTTCTCCACCAGCATCTCCATCACATCGTTGGCGGTGGCGTACTGCTGCAGACCCAGTGTCTCCTTCATGTCAGCCAGCGTTTTCTGGTCGCTGGTGCTGTCGGCGCTGTCCGTAAAGGTATAGCTCCCGGCGGCATCCGGCTCGCTGATGAGCAGGGTGTCCAGCCATTTTTCATCGTTCTTGCGCAAAAGCTCCACGATCTGCTGCAGCATGGTGTCCAGATCCTGATTCCCCATTTGCAGCTTGTTCAGCACCACATTATAGCCGGTGCTGGTGGTGGCGATGCGCTTGCCGGTGCTGTCCACGATATTGCCGCGCGCGGCGGTGACCGTAAACTTATAATCCGTGGTGTTGGTGGCCTTTGCCTTGAAGCTGTCCCCGTTGACCAGCTGCAAAAAGATCAGCCGGAAGGTGTACAGCCCCATGATGATGCAGGCCACTGCGATGAGCAGCAGCATCCGCCGCACCACGACCTTGCGTTCATTTTCGTTCATCTGGTTCTCCTTTTACGGGTTAGACCACACCGTTGTCGATCCTGAACCCGTCATGGATGCGCTGCACCAGCCAGAAGGCCAGCAGCGCCGCCGGGATGGTCAGCGCCGCACTGGGCAGTACAAAGATAGCATACCGCAGCGCAGCGCCGGTATAGCCCGGCATATAGTAGAAAAACAGCCAGTCCAGCGAGAGCACTACCAGCGCCGTCACGGTGCTTACGGCGGCAAAGTTGCCAAGGTTCACCTGCAGATACAGCTGCACCAGCACCGATACCCCAAAGCAGAGCAGCAGCAGCTCCAGTGCCAGCATACCCACCGTGCGCCCGGCGGCGTAGTCCCACAAAAGGCCGCCCACCGTGCCAAGCAATGCCCCGGCAAACTCTCCCTCAAATACTGCCACCGCCAGACACAGCGGCAGCACCAGCAGCGGCTTTGCCTCCCCCAGACGGAACAGCCCGGGCGTGGTCTGCAAAGCGGCGCACACAAACAGCGCCAGCACATAGCAGCCCCACTTCAGCAGCTGGCTGCGGCTGCGCTTGCGGCGAGATTCCATAGCGGTGTGCCCTCCTTAGTACGCAGTAATGATAAAAACGTGCTTGGCGGTGCGGGGGTCGGCGCCGGGGCGCACCACCGCAATGGAGGATTTGCCGCTGGCCTCCGGCACCACATCCTGCACCGTGCCCACCAGAAGATCCGGCGGGAACACCCCGCCCAGACCGGTGGTGATGACCTGATCGCCCGCACGGGTCTCGGTGCTGCGCTCCAGATTGGTCAGGGTGCACAGGCCGTCCGCCGCATAGGTGGTGTTGCCGTTCAGGATGCCGTTTTCCCGAGTGCGGGAGACCACGCCCGCCGCGTTGAAGCTGGGGTGCAGAATGGTCATCACCTTGCAGCTGGTCGGGTCGGCCTCCACCACCATGCCCAGCAGATAGCCGCGGTCGCTGATAACGGCATTGTTCACCGCTACACCGTCTGCGGTGCCCTTGTCCAGCGTAAAGCCGCCGAACTCGTCCAGCGGGTCGCGGCCAATGACAAAGCCGGACACATAGGTGGCGTTGCTGTTCTTTTTCTGAATGTTAGCCAGCGCCTTGTAGGCCTCGTTCTCGGCCTTGATGCGGTCGTAGTCCACCATCTGCTGGCGCAGCTGGGCGTTTTCCGCCTCCAGCTGCTCGTTGTGCTCCATCACCTCGTCGATGCTGGTGTATTTTTCCCACACCGTGCCCACGCCGCCGCTGACCACAGCCGCCGCCTTCTGGAAGGGGGTCAGGATCACGCCCAGCAGCTCCTGCGGGGCAGCGGTCAGGCGGCCGTTGGCACCGGCGTAGGCCATGATGCCCACCAGAAATACCGCTACGGCCACAAGGATCTTGAATTTCCAGGTATCAAAAAAATCTTTCAAAGGGTGCTTCCCTCCTGTCGGGGTGCCCGCGCCCTACCGCAGGCCTTTGCATGAAAAAAGCGCGGACAGCCGTGCCATCCGCGCAAGATGCAGTGTTTGCAGCGGAAAAACGCACAGCTGCTGTGTCTGAAACTTTTCCGCATTCTGAGCCGTTCTCTTCGCAGAGAGCTGCTTTTACATATGTCCTCCATCGGTGTCCAGCACATCATGCAGCACATCCACATGATCCAGCACCGCACCGGCACCCTTGGCCACGCAGTCCAGCGGATCCTCCGCAATATGCACGTCAATGCCGGTCTCGCTCTGGATCAGCTGATCCAGACCGCGCAGCAAAGCGCCGCCGCCAGTCAGGGTGATGCCGCGGTCGATGATATCTGCGCTCAGCTCCGGCGGGGTGCGCTCCAGCGTCTCCTTGATGGCAGTGGTGATCTTGACCAGACACTCCAGCAGAGCGCCGCGCACATCCTCAGAGTGCACCACGATGTTCTTGGGCAGGCCGTCCACAAGGTTGCGGCCCTTGATCTCCATGGTCAGCTCCGGGTCCAGTGCATAAGCAGAGCCGATCTCGATCTTGATCTGCTCGGCAGTGCGCTCACCGATGAGCAGGTTGTACTTGCGCTTGATGAAGGCGATGATGGCCTGATCGAACATATCACCGGCCATGCGCACGCTGCGGGAGGCCACGATGCCGCCCAGAGAGATGACGGCAATTTCCGCCGTGCCGCCGCCGATATCCACGATCATGCTGCCGGTGGGCTCGCTGATGGGCAGGCCTGCACCGATGGCAGCAGCCATAGGCTCCTCGATGACAGACACCTGACGGGCACCGGCCTTCAGGGTAGCCTCGCGCACAGCGCGGCGCTCCACCTCGGTAACACCGGAGGGAATGCAGATGACCACCCGGGGACGGGAGAACATACTGTTGCCGCAGGCCTTTTTGAGGAAGTTCTCCAGCATATTTGCGGTGATGTCGAAATCGGCGATGACGCCGTCCTTCAGGGGACGCACTGCCACGATGCTGCCGGGGGTACGGCCGATGACAGCCTTTGCCTCGCCGCCCACGCAGCGCACCTCGTCGGTCTTGGTGTCCACCGCCACGACCGAGGGCTCACGCATGATGATGCCCTTGCCCTTCATGTAGACCAGAGTATTGGCAGTACCCAGATCAATGCCAACGTCCTTTGACAGAAAACTCATTGTTCCAAATCTCCTTACGATCGTTCCTTAAATCTATCCCAGAATGCCGGACAGTCTGCGGTAAACAGACCCTCCTGCGCAGAATAACACGGTTCTATTATAGCCGCAAGTGCTTCATTTCTCAAGCGTTTCGGCAAGTTTTCTATCATTTTTCCATTTTTCTCACAAAAAATGCGCCAGCAGCTGTACGGTGCGGCTGACCGGCAGCCCCATAATGGTGTAGTAGTCGCCCTCAATGCGGTCCAGCCACAGGGCCGCGCGCCCCTGAATGGCATAGGCACCGGCCTTATCGTAGGGTTCCGGGGTGGTGGTGTAGAGTTCAATTCCTTCCTCTCCCAGCGGGAAAAAGGTCACCCTGCAGCTGTCCACAAAATGCTCTGCCCTGTCCCCTTTTGCAATGCACACGCCGGTGTGCACCTGATGGGTCTTGCCGGAGAGGGCGCGCAGCATCCGCTTGGCGTCCTCGGCGTCATGGGGCTTGCCGAACACAGCGCCGTCCACATCCACCACCGTGTCGCAGCCGATGACCACAGCATCCGGGTGCTGCCTTGCCACCGCAAGGCACTTGCCAATGGCCAGCTGCTCCACCAGCTGCGCCGGGGTGGGCGCAGTGACGGTGCTCTCGTCAAAATCGCTGACGCAGACCATGAAATCGGTGGTATACAGAGAGAGCAGCTCCCGTCTGCGGGGGCTGCCGGAGGCTAAGATCAGGTCGTTTTCCTTCATTTTTGCCGCGTCCCTTTCTTATCGGCCGGTAGAGCCAAAGCCGCCCGCACCGCGCTGGGTGTCGCCCAACTCCTCGGCGGGCACAAAAGCGGCAGTGTACACCGGGGCGATGCACAGCTGCGCCACCCGCTCGCCGGGCTGGATGGTGTAAGCCTCGGCACCCAGATTGACCATGGGCACCTTCAGCTCGCCGCGATAGTCACTGTCCACCACGCCCACGCCGTTAGCCATGCACAGACCATGCTTGATGGACAGACCGCTGCGGGCATACACCAGCGCCACGCTGTGCGCACCGGGCAGCTCGATGGCAAGGCCGGTGGGCACCAGCACCCGCTGCATGGGGGCAACGGTCAGCGGTGCGTCCAGCACAGCGCACAGGTCGGCGGCAGCTGCGCCGGGGGTGGCATAGGCGGGCACCTTTGCCCGGGCATCCAGTACCTTATATTTTACAGTGATGGGTTCCATCGTATGACCTCGTTTCGTTTTTTCTGTTTTTTTTTGCAGGCAAGGCTTAGGGCAATGCCGGTGCTTTCCTGTCAGTTCGTTCCTTTAAAATACAGGCCGCGGGTAAACTCGCCCTCAAAGGGGGCGTGGGTGCGGATGCTGTCCAAAATCTGCGCCGCTTCCTCGCGGGATTCCAGCGTAAAGTAGGCCACGCCGTAGTCCACCGCCAGTGCGCCGGGCTTATCGCCCATGTAGATGGGCACCGGGTTATAGATGGTGCGCACCCCAAGGCCGCACCGCACCGGGAACTTTTTGGCCTTGCGGTCGGTCAGCACGCCGGTCTTATCGCAGTGGGCACAATCGTGGATATTTTGCAGCGGGCAGGCGCGGGTGAGCATCAGCGGCATATGGCCGTAGACCATCACGCCCGTGGGCACCGGCTTACCGTTCCGGGTGGGCGCAATGGACGCAATATCGCTGTCCTTTACCTCCGGCAGGATGAGCAGGCTGGAAAGCCCCTGCTCTGCATAGAACTGCGCCGCCACATTGTTGGTGATGTTCAGCCCGAAGCCGCCGGTCAAAGGCAGGCCACGGCACAGCCGCAGATGGGCGATGTTGCTGGCCTCGTACCCGGCAAAGCCCGCATCCTGCGTGGCTGCAATGCGGCGGGCGGTGTCCTGCTCCAGCGCACCAAACATGACCCGGGGCAGCTCCAGAATAGTCTTTGCCCGCCACTCCCGGGGCACACGATCGGCCTGTGCAATGGGCAGGATGAGATACTCCACCCCGTCAAGTGCCCGCTCCGGCACCTGCTCCCAGCGCTCGAACCGGGCGCGCAGGGTGCGGCGGGGCGGCAGGGTGCGCTGCGGCAGGGCGGTGACGTACTCCTCGGTGGTAGGCCACGGACGCAGAACCTCCCGCTTTTTGAGCAGGGCATCCAGCGCCTCCCGGCGCAGCTCGTTTACGGCGCTGCCGGGGATGAACCACGGCCCGCCGTCCATTTCCACGGTGATCTTCTCTGCCATAAAGGGCGTGCCGCCGGTCTTTGCCAAGCTGCGGTTCAGGCTCTCGGTGGGGTCGGTGCGGGCAGGCTGCGGCTCGGCATCCCCGTAGGCAAAGGCCTTGTTGCCGTCGGCATCGGTGACGGTGAGCTTTTCGCCGCCCTCCTCAATTTCCAGCTTCATCTGCACCGGCACGCGGGAGCGCTCGCGGCGGTAAAGCTCGCGCAGCATGGGCAGGGTCTTTTTGGTCAGCTCGGCGTCGGCTTCGCTGCGCACACCAAACATGGTACCGTCGATTTTTCCATCCAGATAGCCGGAGGTGAAGCCGGAGCGGCTGAAGGCGTTCTTCAGCAGGTCACGGTCGTAGGCACGGCCCTCGCGCCCTGCCAGACAGGCGCTGACCGCCGCCGCCACATACTCCGGCGTGCGCAGACGGCCCTCAATTTTTGCCGATGCTACGCCAAGCGCCTGCAGCTTGTCCAGCTTGTCGATGGCAGAGTTATCCTTGAGGGAGAGGTGATGCAGCCGGCCGGGCTTGCCCTCCGGCAGGGCGTTGGCCTCAAAGGGCAGACGGCAGGGGCCCGCACAGGAGCCCCGGTTGCCGCTGCGCCCGCCCAGAAAAGCGGACATATAGCACTGGCCGCTCACGCTCATGCACAGCGCGCCGTGGATGAAGCACTCCGTCTCGATGCCGCAGTGCTTTGTGATGTGCTCCACCTCGGGCAGGCTCAGCTCACGCGCCAGCACCACCCGGGTAAAGCCCAGTTCCTTTAGCTCCAGTGCACCCTGCAGGGTGTGGACGCTCATCTGGGTGGAGCCGTGCCGGGGCAGCTGCGGGGCTATTTTGCCGATCAGGGTAGCCACTGCCAGATCCTGACAGATGACCGCATCCGCGCCGCTGGCTGCCACCGCCCGGATAGCCTGCTCCAGCGCAGACAGCTCGGTGCCGTACACAGTTGTATTCAGCGCAACGTGCACCGCCACGCCCCGGGCATGGCAGAAGCGCACAGCCTCCTGCAGGCTGTCTGCATCAAAGTTGCCGGCGCCCGTGCGGGCATTGAAGCCCGAAAAGCCCAGATATACTGCGTCCGCGCCGCTGAACACCGCAGCGCGGAGCATTTCTTCACTGCCCACCGGGGCTAAGATCTCGATCCTTGCCATAGTTCTCCTTCTGACTTCTATTTATATAAGGTACATTCAGTTGGTTTCGTCTGCCTGCGCACTGTCTGCCGCCGGAGCTTCCGGGGCGGCGGGCTGCTCCTGTGCCGTCTCTGCCGCAGCGCGGGCGGCGCGCTCCTCCCGGCGGGTCTCGCGCTGACGCTCCTTGGCAAGCTGCTCCCGCAGGGCGGCTGCCTCCCGGCGCAGCACGGCGTTCTCAGCCAGTGCCTTATCCTCAGCCAGCTTTGCACGGGCTGCATCTGCAATGTAGTCCTGGATCTGGCTGCGCATATTCTCGGCGCTGCCGGTGCTCTTGCGGTATTCGTCCAGATAATCCATCGCGCAGAACACCGCCGCCTTGGTCACCGAGAGGTTATCGTTGGTGTCCAGCAGCTTTGTGATGTCCTCGTCCAGCTTTTTGGCAAGACCCAGGATGTATTTTTCCGAATCGGTGGTTGCGATGGCATACGGTGTGCCTGCAATGTTGACCCTTACCTTGTTTACCATGGTGTTTTCCCCTTTTTTTCCTGTATCTGTACGGCGCAAGGCCGTTTGTTCTGCGTCTTACCGGGATTTGGCACCGTTCCCGGTAACGTTTCGGCTTTCGAAAACGTTTCGGCGGAGTTTCCTGTGCCATTACTGCCGGAATTACTCCCCGAAAAACGTTTCGCGGTTCCGTTCTACCTTCTATTATAATATAAATACGCCGCAAGAAAAAGTGGAATTTTTGAAATTTCGGCATATTTGTCAGAAAGTGGCCCGAAAAAATAGCAGTTACGGAAAAAAAGCGCCTAGTTCCTTGCATTTGCAAATCGTTCATATTATAATAACTTTGTTATGTTGGCAGCCGGGCGAAAGAGGGAACGTTTCTGCTGCTATTATCTACTCAATTATTTTAGCAAAGCAAACGCTTATGCGGATAGGAGCACACTATGACATCAAAAGAATTTGGCAAAATTCTTCAGGACAAGCTCACCAGTGAGTACGGTGTGGAGCTGAATGTTGCCTCCAACCAGCAGATCTACCGCTCTCTGGCTCTGATCTGCCGTCAGATGATGAGCGAGAACCACAAAAAGTTCCAGTCCAAGGCTATCGGCACCGGCACCAAGCAGGTCTACTACCTCTGCATGGAGTTTTTGATGGGCCGCAGCCTGAAGATGAGCCTGTTCAATCTGGGTCTGGACGAGGTTGCCAAGAAGGCGCTGGCTGACGCCGACATCAATCTGGACAGCATTTTTGAGGAAGAGCCCGATGCAGGTCTGGGCAACGGCGGCCTGGGCCGCTTGGCTGCCTGCTATCTGGACGGCATGGCCACCACCGATATCTGCGGCACCGGCTACTCCATCCTGTACGAGTACGGCATCTTCAAGCAGAAGATCGTGGACGGCTGGCAGCAGGAGCGCGCCGACAACTGGCTGCCCGGCGGTCAGGTGTGGCTGAAGAGCCACCCGGATCAGGCTGTGGAGATTCGCTTTGACGGCGAGATCCACGAGAACTGGGACAACGGCTTCCACTACATCCAGCACACCAACTACAACAGCGTCATGGCCATCCCCTCCGATATGTATGTGCAGGGCTACGATGGAAAGGGCGTTGCAAAGCTGCGTCTGTGGCAGGCAAAGGCCCCGGACTTTGATATGTCCAGCTTCTCTCTGGGCAACTACAACACCGCTATGAGCAAGAACGCCAACGCCGAGCTCATCTCCAAGGTGCTGTACCCCAACGATAACCACGTTGAGGGCAAGATCCTGCGCCTGCGTCAGCAGTACTTCCTGTCCGCTGCTTCTATCGGCGATATCGTGCAGAACCACCTGTCCAGCTACGCTACGCTGGAGAACCTGCCCGACAAGGTCGCTATCCAGCTGAACGACACCCACCCCACGCTGGCCATCCCCGAGATGATGCGCATCCTGCTGGACGAGTGCGGCTTTGACTGGGACAAGGCCTTCGGCATCTGCCAGAAGGTGTTCTCCTACACCAACCACACCGTTATGGCCGAGGCTCTGGAGAAGTGGAACGTGGACATCTTCAAGATGACCCTGCCCCGCATCTACCAGATCGTGGTGGAGATGGACCGCCG
>CAKTCY010000045.1 GCA_934540955.1 uncultured Faecalibacterium sp. | reverse complement strand
AGGTCTGCCCCGCGCACCACCTCGGTGACGCCCATGCGGGCATCGTCCACCACCACCGCCAGCTGATAGGCAAACACGCCGTCTGCCCGGCGCAGATAGAAATCGCCGCAGTCCCGCAGCAGGTTTTCCGTATGCGTACCCATGCAGCCGTCCGTAAAGGTGATGGCCTCGTCCGGCACCATCAGGCGGTAGGCAGGGGCTTTCTTTTTGCGCTTTTCCGCAATTTCCTCCGGCGTCAGCCCCCGGCAGGTACCCGGGTAGATGACGTTGCCGTCCGAGGTGTGGGGTGCGCTGGCGGCGTGCAGCTGGGAGCGGGAGCAAAAACAGGGGTACACCAGCCCCCGCTGCTCCAGCTTGCGGTAGCTTTGGGTATAGATGTCCCCGCATTCGCTCTGGTAATAGGGTGCGTGCGGGCCGCCGGTGCTGCCGCCCTCGTCCCATGTAAGCCCCAGCCACGCAAGGTCCTGCTCCAGCAAGTCGGCGTAGACGCGGGGGCAGCGCTCGGCGTCCAGATCCTCGATGCGCAGCACGATGCGCCCGCCCTGACTTTTTGCGCTGAGCCACGCCAGCAGGCTGCAGGCCAGATTGCCCAGATGCAGCCGTCCGCTGGGGCTGGGCGCAAAGCGCCCGGTGACCGGGCGGCTGGGGGTTGCAGAGGCTCTGTTTTGCATGGGTGTGCTTCCTTTCGCTTCCAATGGTTTTTTCTCATTATAAGCCCTTGCCCTGCAAAGGTCAATGCGCACAAAAAAGCCGCCGCAGGCGGCAATGCCTGCGGCGGCGGGAAAGCCGGCTGCTCAGTGCAGCTCCGGCCAGTAGCCCTTGTTGGCTTCGATCATATCGTCCAGAATGGCCTTGGCAACGTTCATGCTGGGCACAGTCTTGTTCAGGGTAAAGGCCTGCAGCACCTTCTCGTAGCTGCCTTCCACGCAGCCCTCCACCAGCAGCTTTTCGCTGTTGAGCTGCTGCATCATCAGACCCTGCTGGAACAGCGGGATGTTGTCCCGGGCAATGACCTCCGGGCCATTCTTGCCGATGTAGGCGGGCAGCTCCACCATTGCGTCATAGGGCATATTGGGGATAGCGCCGCGGTTCTCGGTGATGATGAGGAAGCGTGCCTTGGTGTCGTTCTTCAGCGCAGCGGAAAGATCTGCGATCCAGTCGCCGTGGCTGCCGGCATAGAAGGTGTTGGCGTCCACCTCGCCGGTCTTGAGGTAGTGGTCGATGCCGTCGAACAGGTTCTTTTCGCGGGTCTCCTCCACCTCGTTGGCGCGGGTGTGGTTCGGGTCCGAGTGCTCCACGAACTCCTTGGCCTGCAGATAGTAGTTCAGGTAGGTGTTGGGCAGGTACTCCGGGAAGTTTTCCATGATCTCGTACTCGCCCTTCCACACATAGTACCAGCTGCCCTTGGTGTGGCGGTTCTGGCTGCCGGAGGAGGTCAGGGCGCCCATGCCCTTGAGGTAGCTTTCCGGCAGAAGGATCTGGTTCTCCTTGATGTAAGCGCGGAGCTTGGGCATCAGGTCCTCGCCGCGGTACTGGATGGAGGTGAACCAGCCGAAGTGGTTCAGGCCAAAGTAATCGTAAACGATCTCCTTCTTGTTCTGGATGCCCATGGCAGCTGCCACCACGTCAATGATGGCGATGGGCATATCGCAGATGTTGATGATCCGTGCCTTCGGGCGCAGCTTGCGGCAGGCTTCGGATACGATGGCGGCGGGGTTGGAGTAGTTCAGGATCCAGTAGTCCTTCTTAGCATACTTTTCCACGTCGTCGATCAGCCGGATCATGGGGAAGATGGTGCGCATTCCGTAGGCCATGCCGCCGCAGCCGCAGGTCTCCTGTCCCACGCAGCCGTGGCGCAGGGGGATCTTTTCGTCCTGCTCCCGCATGGCGTAGCCGCCCACGCGCATCTGGGCAAACACAAAAGAGGTATCGGTGTAAGCCTGCTGCACATCGGTGGTGACCACCAGCTTGATGTCGGTATTCAGCTCCTTGTGCAGGACCCAGTCCACCACAACGGCAACCTTGTCCTGCCGCTCCTTGTTGATGTCGAACAGACGGATCTCGTCTACTTCCAGTTCTTCCCGGCGCAGGGCGATGGATTTGACGATACCGGCGGTAAAAGTGCTGCCGCCGCCAGCGATGGTAATGACCATAGTATAAACGCTCCTTTTTGTATTTTCAGGTTAGCCCGGCGCAGTCCGCCGGGACGCGGAAAAGCGGTTTACTGGTTTTCCAGCTGTGCCTCCACGGCACGCTTGATATCGGCTACCTGCAGACCGTAAACGATCTGGATATCGGTGCCCTTTTTCACGATGCCGCTGTTCGGCAGCTTGTTGATGGCAGCCTCGTCCAGCTTTGCGGGGTCCTTGATGTTTACACGCAGGCGGGTGAAGCAGTTGTCCACCGACAGGATGTTCTCCTTGCCGCCCAAGCCGTCGATGACGCACTGGACCTCGGCAGCGTTCTTCACGCTTGCCTTCTTGGCGGGTGCATCGCTCCCCGCGGTCTCGGTGCTCACCTCTTCCCGGCCGGGGGTGTGGATGTTAAAGGTCTTGATCAGCAGGGTGAACACCACAAAGTACACGGCGATCTGGCACAGCGCCAGCAGGTACAGGATGGGATAGTTGGTCTTATCTGCACCGGCAGAAAGGTTCATCAGCACCGAGCCGAGGAGGTTGGTGGTAAAGCCGGTGACATGGAAGGTGTGCAGCAGCACGATGAACAGGCCGGAGATGCAGGCGTGTGCCACCCACAGGATGGGTGCAGAGAAGCAGAACATGAAGTCCAGCGGCTCGGTGATGGAGGCCAGAGAGGCGGTAAAGGCCAGCGGCACCAGAACGGCAGCGGTCTTTTTGCGGTTCTCCTTGCGGGCGCAGAAGATGAAGGCCGCCACGATGCCAAAGTAACCGAAGGTCTTGGTGAAGCCGGTGTACATCCACACGATGCCGTCCGAGAAGGGCAGACCCATGCTGTACTCCATCATCATGACGATATAGGAACCGGTGTAGGTGGCATCGCCCACGGTCAGGCTGTTGCCCAGTGCAGAGAACTGGAAGGGGGTGTAGATGAGGTGGTGCAGGCCGGTGGGGATGAGGAAGCGCTCCAGGAAGCCGTACAGGAACAGGCCGAAGTTGCCGGAGGTGGCGATCAGATCGGTCAGTGCGCTGATGACGCTCTGCACCGGCGGCCAGAAGAAGCAGGAGCCAAAGCCGAACAGGATGGAAAAGACCACCATGCAGGTAAAGGACCAGCGGTTGCCGGAGTAGATCTGGGTGATGATGCCCTTGAACTGCTTTTCACAGGTGCGGTTGTACACCCAGCCGCAGACCAAGCCCAGCAGGATGCCGCCGAACACGCCCATATCCACCGTCTGGATGCCGAACACGGTGGACTGACCGGTGCCGTACAGACCCACCATCGGGTCCGCCTCGGCCAGCATACCCAGCTGAGTCAGGGTGACGTTGCCGGCGGTCAGGTACATAAAGTAGCTCATCAGGCCGATGATGGCAGCCTGCTGCTTGTTCTTTTTGGCAAGCGCTGCTGCGATGCCCACGCAGAACATCAGGCTGAGGTTGTTGATGATGACCATGATGCAGTTGTAGATCAGCTGTCCCAGCAGCTTGATGGGGGTCCACTGCAGAACGGGGATCATCGCGCTAAGGCTGGTGCTGGTAAGCAATGCGCCCAGCACAAGGATCAGGCCTGCTGCCGAGATATACGACAGCGGTGAGAGCATGGCTTTGGAGAACTTTTCCAAGCCATTCATGACTTTTTCTTTCATCGTGTAATACTCCTCACTTTTTGACTTGACTGTTTTTGGGGGATGATTTCTATTCCGCAGGGCTTCCGGACGCCCTGTTGAAACATTTTAACCAACTTAACCAACGATCTTGGTCAGGTGGATGAGCAGATAGACCTGCTCCTGATGATCCAGCTCGTAATCAAATTCCTGCCGCAGATAGGCATTGATGCGCTGCAAGCACACCTCGTTGCGGCTGTCGCGCTGCAAAAGCACCGTGTACATGGATTCCAGCCCGGCGTCCTGCCACGGGGTGTGCCGCAGGATGCGCGCCGCCAGAAACTTGAGGTGCACGGTCAGGCGGATGGTCTCGAGGCTCTCTTCCTCAAAGGTACAATGATAGGTATCGCAGATGATCTCCTTGACCGCCTTGACGAATTTTACGGTATCATAAGCCAGCGCACCGTCCGCCGCACCGGCTACCAGATGCAGGGCAATGTAGCCCGCTTCGTCCTCCGGCAGCTGTACGCCGCAGAACTGCCGGACAAGCTCCAGCGCCCTTTGCCCCACTGCGTACTCCTTCGGGTACAGCATCCGGGTCTCCGAGAGCACGAGGTTGGGCAGAAAGGTGCCCTTTTCCACACGCTCCAGCGCAAAGCTGATATGGTCCACCAGCGAGATGGTGCTTTTGCTGCTGAGCAGGATGCCCTGCTCCTCTGCCGCCAGCGAGATGCGCTCGGCGGCCTGCATCACCTGCGGGGTGACGTTATCCAGCATCTTGAGGAACTTGGTCTGCAGCTCGTTCTGCACATAGTACACCTTGGAAACGCGGCTTTTGTCGATGACGTCCCCCGGGCGGCGGCCAAACCCAAGCCCGTTGCCCACGAGAATGGCTTCCCTGCCGTCCGGCATGACCACCGACACCGCATTGTTATTGAATACCTTTACAGCCTGCATCGCCGCACTCCTCCGCTTCCATGCCGCAGCTTTTGTGAAAAAGAAAAAGGGCACAAGAACCAAAGGGATGCCGTTGCCGCCTTCCCTCTGATGCTCATGCCTGATCGAACAGTTACACGCACTGATAAATTCACTTGTCTGTCTTTGATTATACGGGCCAGCGCGGAAAATGTCAATGCGTTGAACTGTCCGAAATTCAGGCCGAATTTTTGTATATCCTGCACAGGTCTGCTTGAAATTCGTCCTGCGCAGAACGATTGACAACGCCGGGCGCAGAACGTATACTTAGAGTGTAGAACCCGCATCGCTCCGGCGGCTTGCCGGAGCACCGTTTACGGAGGTTTTTCTTATGAGATCGAAATATATCCGTCCCCTTGCGCTGCTGCTGTGCGCCGCTTTGCTGGGCTGCCTGCTGACAGCCTGCGGCGGCTCTGCCGACAGCAGCCCCGCATCCAGCGCTGCACCCGCCTCGGACAGCGCATCCGCTTCCGGCAGCAGCACGCTGCCCTCCTCCACCACCGAGGCCAACACCGGGGAGCTGAACCCCGGCAACTTTGACGAGAACTCGGTGTTCTCCATCACCGGCACCTCCAACGCCTTTGCGCCCTGTCTGGGCTGGGGGCCCGGAGTATCCGGCTGCTCTTTGAAATCGGTCATCGCGGCGGCATCGCTGCTGCAGTGGGCCGAGGGCGCACGGATGTCCAGCCGCTCCCCGGAGGCCATTCAGGAAGCCTTTTACAGCTGGTACGACGGCCTGACCGACAGCCAGCAGGAGGGCTTTGCCGAGGCATGGCCGATGATCAAGGACGCCGCGCTGGATCTGCTCAGCGACAAGGACAGCATGACCGGCCGCATTGCGGACGCAGGGCTGGACGCTGACACCCTGCCCGGCTGCACCCTGAAAAACTGGCAGGCACTGCAGACCGTGCTGGACGACATTGTGCCGGAGACAAACGGCGAGGCTTAAACCCAACCTGAACCTTGAAAGCGCAATGGGGCGCTGACCGTGTGGTCAGCGCCCCATTTTGTCTTTATACCTTTTTCAGCACATACTGGCGGGTGCCCATGCCCACCTTCTCGGCCTGCTCAAGGGTGGCCTTCCACTCGATGTTGGGGTTGGAGTCCTTGAAGTTGTCGTGGTAGCAGTTCCAGCCCGGCTTTGCAAGGTTCGTGCTCAGCTGGCTGTTGGGCAGCGGGGTCGCGCTCAGGCAGGCATCCACGCAAGCCTGATCCAGCGCCACAGGGTCGAAGGACGCAAAGATGCCGATATCCGGCAGGATGGGCGCATCGTTCTCGCCGTGGCAGTCGCAGTTGGGGCTGATGTCCTGCACCAGAGAAATGTGGAAGCAGGGACGGTCGTGGCAGACTGCGGCGGCGTACTCCGCCATCTTGCGGTCCAGCAGCTCGTTGGCGCAGTCGTTGGGAGAATAGATGGCGTCAAAGCTGCAGGCACCGATGCAGCGGCCGCAGCCCTTGCACTTGTCGTAATCGATGACAGCCTTGTTTTCGGCATTGTAAGTAATGGCGTCCGAGCCGCACTCCTTGGCGCAGCGGTGGCAGCCGCGGCACAAGCCCTCCTGCACGGCGGGCTTGCCGGCAGCGTGCTGCTCCATCTTGCCCGCGCGGGAGCCGCAGCCCATGCCGATGTTCTTGAGCGCACCGCCGAAGCCGGTGGCTTCGTGGCCCTTGAAATGGTTCAGGCTGATGAACACATCCGCATCCATGATGGCGCGGCCGATCTTGGCGGTCTTGCAGTATTCGCCGTTCGGCACCGGCACCTCCACCTCATCCGTGCCGCGCAGACCGTCGGCGATAATGACCTGACAGCCGGTGGTCATGGGCCAGAAGCCGTTCAGCTGGGCACAGTTCAGGTGCTCCAGCGCGTTCTTGCGGCTGCCCGGGTACAGGGTGTTGCAGTCGGTCAGGAAGGGCATACCGCCCTGCTCCTTGCACAGGTCTGCCACCACCTTGGCGTAGTTGGGGCGCAGAAAGGCCAGATTGCCCAGCTCGCCGAAGTGCATCTTGATGGCCACGAACCGGCCGTCCATGTCGATGTCCTTGATGCCGGCGGCAATGCACACCCGGCGCAGCTTTTCCAGCAGGCTGGTGCCCACCGGACAGCGGAAATCCGTATAGTAAACTTTGGATGCTTCCATGGTGTTTTTCCTCCCATATCCTTCCGGCGGCGTCTGCCGCACAGTCTCTCTTTTGTTCAGTATAGCACACCCGGGCGAGCGGTGTAAACAGAAAATGGAACAGCGCCGTTTTTTCTCTGCCCATTTTGGGGTTGACAGCCCTGCCCTGCGGTGTTATTTTATATCGGTTCCGAAAAAACGGAACGGATGTCAATGTACAGGAGTACTTTCTATGAACGATTTTGATACATTCCGGCACGAAGCCAAAGCCGCCCTGCGGGTGGCGCTGCAATGGTTCTTTCTGGCGGTTCCCATGGGTCTGCTCTGCGGGCTTCTGGGTACCCTGTTCCACCTTGCTGTCGAGCACGCGACTGAACTGCGCGCCGCGCAGCCATGGCTGCTGTTTTTGCTGCCCGCGGCAGGCCTGCTCATCAACGCCCTTTATAAGGTGACCAAGTGCGAGGGCGTGGGCACCAACAACGTTCTCCGCGCTGTGCAGAGCGGCGAGCCGGTCAGCATCCTGCTGGTGCCCGCTATCTTTCTGGGCACGGTGCTCACCCACCTGTGCGGCGGCTCTGCCGGCCGCGAGGGCGCTGCTTTGCAGATGGGCGGCAGCATCGGCTGGAACCTCGGCACCCTGCTGCGGCTCAAGGACCACGACCGCCGCACCGCCACCATCAGCGGCATGGCTGCGTTCTTCTCTGCCCTGTTCGGCACCCCGCTGGCGGCGGCCTGCTTTGCCATGATGGTGGAGGATGTGGGCTTGACCTTCACCTCTGCCTTTGTCCCGGCCTTTACCTCTGCCCTCATCGCCTACGGCTGCTCGCTGGCCTTTGGCATCGCGCCCACTCACTTTGCCCTCACTGCGCCGGAGCTGAATGTCCGCACCGCCCTGCTGGTCATCCTGCTGGGCGTGGCCTGCGCTGCCGTTTCCCGCCTGTTCTGCTACACCCTCCACTTCATGGAGCACTTTGTGCCAAAGTTCCTCCCGAACCCGTGGGTGCGGGTCTTTGCGGGCGGCGTGCTGGTCATCGGCTTTTCGTATCTGTTCGGCGTGGGGCGGTACAACGGCGCGGGCATGAGCGTCATTGTTGCTGCCGTGGAGCAGGGACAAGCGCTGCCGTGGGATTTTCTGTGCAAGATCTTTCTCACCGCGCTGACCCTTGCCTGCGGGTTCAAGGGCGGCGAGGTGGTGCCCAGCTTTTTTGTGGGCGCTACCTTCGGCTGCGTGGTCGGCCCGCTGCTGGGTCTGCCCGCCGAATTTGCGGCGGCGGTGGGGCTGGTGTCCATCTTCTGCGGTGCTACCAATGCCTTGATCCCCTCCATCCTGCTGGGCTTTGAACTGTTCAGCGGCGCGGGGCTGGAGCTCATCGCGCTGGGCTGCGGCATCTGCTATATGCTCTCCGGCCACCACGGTCTGTACAGCAGCCAGACCTTTGTCACCAACAAGCTGCGCTCGGAGTATATGTCCCATAAGTGGCGGGTAAAGGTGAAAAAAGAGGAAGAGTGAGCTTTTAATCCTACAAAACAGGGGCTGTTGCTTACGCAACAGCCCCTTGTTATTTAAGGATTCTCTTATGCCAGCGCGGTGATGGCTGCCACAGCCAGCACGATGGCACCCAGCACGATGCGGTAGATGCCGAAGAACTTGAAGTCGTGGCGCTTGACGTAGTCCATCAGGAAGCGGATGGCCGCAAGGCTGACGGCAAAGGCCACAACGCAGCCCACCAGCAGCACGGCGATCTCAGTACCGGTGATGGATACGCCGGAGATGACGAACTTGACCACCTTGAGCAGGGATGCACCCGCCATGACCGGGATAGCCAGATAGAAGGTGAACTCCGCCACGCAGGCGCGGGAGAGCCCCAGCAGCAGACCGCCCACGATGGTAGCGCCGGAGCGGGAGGTGCCGGGGATGATGGCAAGGCACTGCCACACACCGATGAGCAGCGCGTCCCGGTAGCTGATCTGTTCCAGCTTTGTGACCCGGGGCGTGGTGCGGCGGTTCTCCACCACAAGGAAGAGCACGCCGTACAAGATCAGCATGGCGGCTACGGTGATGTAGTTATAGAAGTGCGCCTCCATCCAGTCGTCCAGCGGGCTGATGACCAGCACCGGCAGGGTGGCGGCTACCACCTTGAACCACAAGCTCCACACGCTGGGCTTGGAGATGACCTTGCCCTGCCGCAGCCCAAAGGGCCACAGCTTATTCCAGAACAGCACCACCACAGCCAGAATGGCACCCAGCTGGATGACCACCCGGAACATGGACATGAATTCTTCACTGGCATTGAACTTGACGACCTGCTCCACAAGGATCATGTGACCGGTGGAGGAGATGGGCAGCCACTCGGTAATGCCCTCCACGATACCCATCAGGATCGCTTTGATGATCTCGAAAAACGTAATAAATCCCTCCTGCAGCACCCGGTTGGATGCGTAGTTTTTTCAAAAGCAGCTCCAGTATACCATACTATGAGCCGCTGTGCATACAGATTATAGAAAATTTACCGGGGTGAGAGCAGTTTTTCTGCAAGCGAGCGCCAATGGTTCGCCCTCTCAGTCACCTGCGGTGACAGCTCTCCCAAAGGGAGAGCCAAGAGCACCGCCGGAAACTTCCTCATTATACCTAATACTTTAGCAACGAACGTAATGGCTTGGCTCCCCCTTTGGGGGAGCTGGCGCGGGAGCGCCTGAGAGGGCGCGGGCAGGCAGCAGCCAGTGCAATTTATTTCCGCATTTCCCCCGGGCGCTGTATTTATCTGCCCCGGGAAATGTGCTATACTATAAAAATAAGAAGTTTGTCCGCTTTCTGCGCCCGGCGCAGAAAGCACTGAGAACAACGAGGTGAGCCTTCATGAACATTCTGGTGATCGGCTGCGATCAGGTAGGTGCGGCGCTGATCCGCGATCTGGAGCGCATCGGCCATGATATCTCGGTGGTGGAAAAGGACCCCGAGCAGCTCAAGCGTCTGGATGCCTTTGACGATTATACCTTTCACGGCACTGCCCTTGTGGGCGACCCTACCGACCCGGACACCCTGCGCCGGGGCGGCGTAGAGAACTGCGACGCCGTGGCGGCAGTGACCGAGGAGGACTCGGTGAACCTGATGGCAGCACAGCTGGCGAAGAACATCTTCCGCCGGGATAAGGTCATCTGCCGGGTGTCCGACCCGCATCTGCAAATTTTGTACCACAAGGCCTACGAGCTGGAGACCATCTGCCCCACCGTGCTCACCGAGCAGGCGGTGTTCCGGGCACTTTCCAAGTAAAACAGCCTGTTTTCGCTTTACAAGCCGTAGAATGAGGTAACGATATGAAAGTTTGTATTGCCGGCGGCGGCCGGGTGGGGATGTATCTTGCCCAGAGCCTGCTGTCCCACCGCCATAAGGTGACCATCATCGAGCCGCAGGAGTCGCTGTGCCGCACCCTTGCGGACACGCTGGATATCCCGGTCATCTGCGGCGATTCCCTGAGCTTTGACACCCTGCGCACCGCCGATGTGGCCAGCTGCGACGCCTTTGTGGCGGTGACCAACACCGACGAGACCAATCTGGTGGCGTGCCAGATCGCCAAGCGGGAGTTCGGCGTGAACCGCACCGTGGCGCGCGCCTCCAACCCCAAGAACCGGGACATCCTGCACACGCTGGGCGTGGACACCGTGGTGTGCGGCACCGACAACCTGAGCCACATTCTGGAGCGGGAGATCGAGACTGACACCATCCGGCAGCTGCTGTCCCTGGGCGGCGGCACTGCCAGCCTGAACGAGATCCTGCTGCCGGAGGACTTCCAGTTCGCGGGCAAGGAGATCAAGGAGATCCCCATCCCCGGCGACGCCATTCTGGTCAGCATCACCCGGGATACCGAGTTCATCATCCCCCACGGCAGCACGGTGCTGCTGCCGTGGGATAGGCTGCTCTGCCTGACACAGGACGACACCCTGCATCTGCTGATGGATGCGTGGGGTCTTTCCTCCCACAAATGAGCGAGCAGGAGCTGCTGCGCACCGCGCTGGTGCTGCCGCCCCGCGCCCGCCGGGTGGTCTGCGTCTGGGCAGCCGTGCCCGGGCTGGTCTGCGCGCCCTTTGCCTTCTGGCAGAGCGTGTGGGCGGGCGCGGTCTTTTGCGTCGTATGGGCGGCGCTGGTGGCGCTTGTCCGGGTGCGCTGCTGCAGCTTTGTAGCCGCCCTGACGGCCGACAGCGTCACGGTGCAGTCCGGGGTGGCTGTTCCTGTGCTGCGCCGCATCCCGCGCCGGGCGGTCACCGGGGTGCAGCTGCTGCGCACCCCGCTGCTGTGGGCGGCAGGGTGCACTGTGCTCCTTGTGCGCAGCCCGGGGCTGCAATTGGTGCTGCCCGGCATCCCTGCCGCACAGGCTACCGCGCTGGCGGCGGTGCTGATGGAGGGCAACGTATGAACCGGGAAAAGCACTTCCACCCGCTGGCGGCGCTGCAGCTGCTGCGCAAGACCCTGCTGGTGTACCTTCTGCCGCTGGTACAGGTGCTTTTTGCCCGCAACTGGGACGCTTTGCGTGCGGCGCTGCGGCAGGATCTTGTGCTGCTTATTTTTATCAGCGCCGTGTGCTGGGCGGTGTACTACGGCGGCCGCTGGCAGGTGGATGCCGAGGGCACGGTGCACGTCAGCTGGCGGCTGGGGGTGCGGCTGGACCGCGCCCTGCGCGCCGAGGGACTGGCGGCTCTGGTGCTGGAGCAGCCGCTGGTCTACCGGCTGGCCGGAGCCTGCCGGGTGGTGCTGTACCCCGTGGGGCAGACAAAGACCATTACGCTGTATCTTACCCGGCAGCAGGCTGAAACGCTTGCCGATGTGCTGCTGCCGGTGACAGACCCGCTGTGGCACGCGCCCAAGGGCGGCGAAAAGCTGGCCTTTACGGTGCTGGGCGCCAACGGCCTGTCCACTTTGATTTTATGGTGGCTGGCGATCCACCAGACCCAGAGCTACGCCCCGAATGCCCAGACCGCCGCCCTTGCGCAGCTGGGACAGCTGGCGGCGCTTGCCGCCCGCTGGCTGCCGCTGGGCACGGCATGGCTGCTGGTGCTGGCGGGCACGCTGTTCTGCATCAGTCTGGTGCGCAGCGCCTTGCAGGCGGTGCATTATACCGTCTGGCGCACCGATACCCAGCTGGGCAGCCGGGGCGGATTTATCCGCCGGTACGAGCTGCGGCTGCGGCTCAGCCAGCTGAACTACGCCGACCTGCGCCGCTCCCCCGCCACATGGGCGCTGCATTACTGCCCGGTATTCGTCTCGGCAGGGGCGTGCCGCCCGGAGCTGCCCCTGTTCGTCTGGCGGGAGGGCACCCCGCTGCTGCGGGAGCTGCTGCCCGAGATGGCGCAGCTGCCCCCGGACACCCGCGCCGACACCACCGACCGCAGCATGGTGTTCTTTTTACCGGCGGGCATCCCGCTGGCGCTCTGCCTGCTGCTGACGGCGGTCTCCCGCACCACCCTGCCCGCCCTTACCCTGCCGCTGCTCATCCCCACCGGGGTGTTTGCCGCCCTGCTGGGCGCTGCCGCCGTGGGCTGGCACCGGGAGGGCGTATGGCAGCAGCAGGGACAACTGCTGCTCTGCCGGCAGCACCGGTTCCATCTGCACCAGCTGTGCGTGTTCCACCCGGACATCGGCTTTACCGCGGTGCAATCCCCTTGGGCGGTGACGGTGCAGCGCGCCAACCTGACCCTTGTATTTCCCGGCAAGGAAAAGGTCACCGTGCGCAGTGTGCCGCTTGCGGCTCTTGATTTTCTGGAAATATAGAAGTATACTTGCGATGCCCCGCTGAACCTACGGTCGGCGGGGCATTTTTTTGCAACACAGACCAACGGAGACTATTTTTATGATAAAGACTGTATTATTTGACCTGGACGGCACCCTGCTGAACACCATCGACGACCTTGCCGATGCCGGGAACTGGGTGTGCGCACAAAACGGCTGGCCCACCTTTACGGTGGAGCAGTTCAAGCTGATGGTGGGCAACGGCATCCCCAAGCTGGTGGAGCGGTTCTCCCCCGCGGACGCCCGCACCCCGGCGCAGCTGGCGGCGACACTGGCGCAGTTTACCGCCCGGTACGATGCCCACAAGGAGGACAAGACCGCGCCCTACCCCGGCATCCCGGCGCTGCTGGACGCACTGAAGGCCGAGGGCATCCAGTGCGCGGTGTTCTCCAACAAGGCCGATGCCCTGTGCGGCGGCATCATTGCCCACTACTTTGGTACCGGCCGCTTTGACGCCGTGCGGGGCAGCCGCCCGGGCGTACCCACCAAGCCCGACCCCACCGGGCTGTACGCCCTGATGACCGAGCTGGACGCAGACCCTGCCGCCACCCTTTTTGTGGGCGACAGCGACGTGGATATTCTCACCGGGCACAACGCGCAGCTGCCCGCCATGGGCGCGCTGTGGGGCTTCCGCGGCCGCGCCGAGCTGACCGCCGCCGGTGCCGATGCACTGGCAGAGGTGCCGGAGGATATCCTGCGGTATGTGCAGGAGCGGAACGGGTAAAAACGATTTTGAATGCCCTCCGCGTTGCTCTGGGCATAATTCAAGGTAAAATTATTTTATAGTTCGGTGTAGCGGAATGTCTGCGGACATTCCGCTACACCTTTTTCACAGAGAGGGGCTGTAAAGGCAAGCGGCAGCTGTTTGAAAAAAGAAAGCGGGAAAACCAGCCGATTTTCCCGCTTCGCAAGCTTATTATTCTATTTTCAGGCTCAGGACGCCGATTCCAGCGGGTCTACCACCACAGGGCAGGTCTCGTACAGCTCGATGGGGTCCAGATCCACACAGCTGCCCGGGTCCCGGTCACCGTTCACATCCCATGCTGCGGTATCGTTCAGGACAGTCAGACGGCTTTTGAAAAAAGCTTCATCCTGCAAGGGTGCAAAGACCCCGCCCAGCGCAAGCAGCGGCTTTGCGTCATACAGACGCACAGAGCCATCGTTGAAATAGAGGTACACCGTAAAGTCCTCGCCCGCAACAGCCTGCAAGACCTTTGGGAACAATGTATCCATAGAGATGCCTCCTTTTTAGATCAGCGGTGCAATGTGATTGAGCGGCGCAGCAGTTCTGGCCAGTTCCCAGTTCTGCATCAGCTCATCCTTATGCAGCTCACACCATGCAAGGATCAGCTTCAGCTGCCGCCCCGGCAATGCACCACGGATAACACAGGAATTTTGAATATCGATCAATGCCTTGCATCCGCCGTATTCGGCGTGAAAATGCGGCGGATTATGGTCACTGTAAAACATTGTGACCCGTATCCCGCAAAACAGACTGATCTCTGGCATAACGCATCCCACCTTTTCAACGTAAGTATATCTTATTTTTTGAAAAAAGTCTATATCCTGTATTATGTAGCTAAGCTTCCCGTACGGGTCTTAGCGGCAGCTACCACGGTAGACGTTCCTACTGATTGGTTCGATTCCCGTACGGGTCAAAACGGCAGCAACCACAGTAGACGTTCCTAACCGTTGGAACCCGAACACTAAAAAAGAGCCCACTGGGCTCTTTTTTGCCGCCTGCGGGCGGTCGTGTTCCTTCGATTTCTCGTACGGGTTGCATGAAAAAATCCCTGATCCTAAGATCAGGGATTTTATTCATGACCCGTACGGGAATCGAACCCATGTTACAGCCGTGAAAGGGCCGTGTCTTAACCGCTTGACCAACGGGCCTTACAAATACAGAGCTTCGCTAAAACCTCCGACTTTCATCGTCCACTACTGCGGACGACCGTCCCCCTTATCTTAGCGAAACTCTGTAACGTGGTAGCGGTAACTGGATTTGAACCGGTGACACTTCGGGTATGAACCGAATGCTCTAGCCAACTGAGCTATACCGCCACATATTTAGTTTGCACTTGAACGGTGCTTTATTATTATATCCATAGATACCCCTTTTGTCAACACATATTTTCAAAAAATTTTGCATTTTTTTGATACTCTCGATTTATTCACATAAGTACGTTAAAATGTAGATTTTTCTTGTCATTTTTGCGGTTAAAAAGCCCCCTCAGGCGTTGCGCGGCGGTCAGCGTCCTCGCCCTCTCCGTCTGCTCACTGCGTTCGCATCCACACTCCCCCTTTTGTCGCTGCGCGACATCTTCCCCCGGCGCGGGGGAAGTCTTTCCTCAAAGGGAAAGGCCTTGGCAAAGAGATGAAGCTTGCATGGACTGCCAAAGGCTCTCCCTTTGGGAGAGCTGGCAAATCCGAAGGATTTGACTGAGAGGGCGAGTTCTCCTCCCACACAAAAAGCACCGCCTCCCTCTACGGAAAGCAGTGCTTTTTTCAACCTTTTTCTGCCCGGTTGTGGAAAACCCGGTGCAGCTTTAGTTCTTCTTGTTGGTGGGGACCATGACCTTCAGGCCGCCCATGTACGGCTGCAGCACCTCGGGGATAGTCACGCTGCCGTCAGCCTGCAGGTGGTTCTCCAGGAAGGCGATCAGCATACGCGGGGGTGCCACGCAGGTGTTGTTCAGGGTGTGGGCCAGATAGGTCTTGCCGTCCTTGCCCTTGATGCGGATGTGCAGGCGGCGTGCCTGTGCGTCACCCAGATTGGAGCAGGAGCAGACCTCGAAGTACTTCTGCTGGCGGGGGCTCCAAGCCTCGATATCGCAGCTCTTGACCTTCAGGTCAGCCAGATCGCCGGAGCAGCAGTTCAGCTGGCGCACGGGGATCTCCATGCTGCGGAACAGCTCCACGGACATCTGCCACAGCTTCTCGTACCAGTCGGCGCTCTCCTCGGGGCGGCAGACCACGATCATCTCCTGCTTCTCGAACTGGTGGATGCGGTAGATGCCGCGCTCCTCGATGCCGTGTGCGCCCTTCTCCTTGCGGAAGCAGGGGCTGTAGGAGGTCAGGGTCAGGGGCATCTTGCTCTCGTCCAGCGTCTGGTCGATGAAGCGGCCGATCATGGTGTGCTCGCTGGTGCCGATGAGGTACAGATCCTCACCCTCGATCTTGTACATCATGGCGTCCATCTCGGGGAAGGACATGACGCCCTGCACCACGTTGCCGTGCATCATGAAGGGCGGGATGACGTAGGTGAAGCCCTTGTTGATCATAAAGTCGCGGGCGTAGGCCAGCACAGCCTCGTGCAGGCGTGCGATGTTGCCCAGCAGATAGTAGAAGCCGTTGCCGGCCACGCGGCCTGCGGCGTCCATATCGATGCCGTCAAAGCTCTCCATGATCTCGGTGTGGTACGGGATGGGGAAATCCGGCACAACGGGCTCGCCGAAGCGCTGGGCCTCCACGTTATAGGTATCGTCCGGGCCGATGGGCACGCTGGGGTCGATCATCTGGGGAATGGAGTACATGATCTCCTGAATGCGGGCAGACAGTGCCTCCTCTTCCTTCTCCAGCTCTGCCATCTTGTCGGCGTCAGCCTTGACGGCGGCGTTGTTGGCATCGATCTGTGCCTGCAGCTCTGCCTTCTGTGCCTCGTCGGTGCACTTCTTCAGCTGGCCGAACAGCGGGCCATTGGCCTTGCTCAGCTTGTTGCGGGCGGCCTTCAGAGCCTCCACTTCCTTCAGGGCTGCACGGTACTGGGCATCCTTCTCGATGACCTCATCCACCAGCGGCAGCTTGGCGTCCTGAAACTTCTTTTTGATGTTTTCCTTAACGGCGTCCGGGTTCTCGCGGACAAATTTGATATCCAGCATGATTGACTCTCCTTAACTCTATTGGGCTTGCAGCGGCTTACCGCTGCCGTTCAAAGGCGGCTGTTCCCGCCTTGGATCGCATGATTATTCGGTTTCCATCTGGTACTGTCCCAGCAGGTTTGCAAAGGCGCGCAGCTGCTCATCGGAGTAAAAATGCACCGTCAGCTTGCCCTTGCCGCCGTGGTAGGCCACGTTCACCTCGCTGCCCAGCACCTGCTTCAGGCTCTCTTCCACCTCCACCGGCAAAGTGCCGCGGGGTGCGGGTTCGCGGGGCTCCTTGGCGGGCTTTGCCATCTTTTTGCAAAGCGCCTCGGCCTGCCGGACGTTCAGCTGGTTGTCCGCGATGATCTGCGCGGCCTCGGCCTGCAATTCCGGCGTGGGCAAGCCCAGCACCACCTTCGCGTGACCGGTATTGATAAAGCCGCTTTTCAGCAGCTCCAGCACCGTTTCCGGCAGGTTGAGCAGACGCAGACTGTTGGCCAGTGCGCTGCGGCTCTTGCCCAGCTTGCGGGCGGCCTGCTCCTGTGTCAGGTCGCAGCGGGTCATCAGCTCCCGGATGCCGGCAGCCTCCTCCACCGGGTCCAGATCCTCGCGCTGCAGGTTCTCCACCAGCGCCAGCTCCATGGCCTGCTCGTCGGACACATCCTTGATGACCACCGGCACCTCGGTGAGACCCGCCATGCGGGAGGCGCGCCAGCGGCGCTCGCCCGCCACGATGCTGTAGCCGCCCATGGGTCTTGGCCGCACCGCGATGGGCTGCAGCAAGCCGTGCTCGGCGATGCTGGCAGCCAGCTCGCTGAGGGTCTCCTGTTCAAAGGTCTTGCGGGGCTGGTCGGGGTCCGGCTCGATCTCGCGCAGCGGCAGCGTTTCCACCGCTGCGTGCTCTGACTCAAAGACCGGTGCTGCGTCCTCAAACAGACTGTCCAGCCCGCGCCCGAGCCCTCCTTTTCCTCTTGCCATTGTTTACCTTGTTCCCCCTGTTTTAATCTTCCAGAGCGTTTTTCGCCGGCTCTGCGGCGGGTGCAGCCTTTGCGCGGGACTTCTTAGGTTCCTGCGGGCGGTTGTGCTTGACAAATTCGATGGCCAAGTCCATGTAGGCTTCGCTGCCCTTGCCCTTCGGCTCGTAGAAATTGATGGGCTGGCCGTAGCTGGGCGCTTCCGAAATGCGGATGGAGCGCGGGATGGTGGTCTTGTACACCTTGGAGCCGAAGTACTTCTGCACCTGCTCCACCACCTGCACGGTCAGGTTGTACCGCAGCGAGAACATGGTGAACACCACGCCCTCGATATCCAGATACGGGTTATACTTTTTGCGGATGGTCTTGAGGGTGCTGATGAGCTCCGACAGGCCCTCCAGCGCATAGTATTCGCACTGCACCGGGATGAGCACACTGTCGCAGGCGCTCAGGCCGTTGAGGGTGAGCAGATCCAGACTGGGCGGACAGTCGATAAAGATGAAGTCGTAGTCCTTCTGCACCTCAGCCAGCGCCTTGCGCAGACGCCCCTCGCGGCCGGGCAGATCGATCATTTCCAAGCTGGCACCGGCCAGCCGGGTGTTGGAGCCGATGACATCGGTGCGGTACTCGGTGTGCCGGATGGCCTGCGCCGCCGTTGCCTTGCCGATGAGCACCTCATAAGTGCCCGCTTCCACGCTGCGCTTTTGGATGCCATAGCCGGTGGTGGTGTTGCCCTGCGGGTCGAGATCTACGATAAGCACCTTTTTGCCCAGCGCCGCTACGCAGGACGAAAGGTTGACGGCGGTGGTGGTTTTGCCCACTCCGCCCTTCTGGTTTGCGATCGCTACAATTTTTGCCACGCGCTTTTCTTCCTCCCGGGGAAAGCTTTGTTCCACGTGGAACACGCAGTCGTGCCCGCCGGTTTCCCCGTCCGGCAGGCACCTTGGCTTCTAGTATAACACATCCAAATTGTTTTTTGAACCATCTGGAGCGTTTTTCAGCTGGATTTTTAACTTTTGGGGGTGAAAAAGTGGAAATCACCCCTTCCGTCATCGCCTACGGCGATGCCACACTCCCCCTTTTGTCGCTGCGCGACATCTTCCCCCGGCCGGGGGAAGTCGGCCCTCAAGGGGACGGCTGAACCCTCTCAGTCTGCTCCCGATGGTCGCATCCAGCTCCCCCGAAGGGGGAGCTTTTTGGCATCTTTCGGTCAGCACGAATAAAGCTCCCCCTTCGGGGGAGCTGGCACGGCGTAAGCCGTGACTGAGAGGGTTTGGCGTCCCCTTGGGGGAGCTGCCGAACGAAGTGAGGCTGAGGGGGTATTCCCTGTTCCACATGGAACAATTCACTTCTCCGCAGCGGCGGTGGGGATGCGCACGGTGTACTCGATGTAGCCGTCCTTCTCTTCCCGGTGGGCGGTGGCGGGCACGCCGTTGTCGGTCATCAGCCGGAT
>CAKTCY010000044.1 GCA_934540955.1 uncultured Faecalibacterium sp. | reverse complement strand
TCCGCATCAATGTTTTGGACAGGATGAAACTACGCTGATTGTAGCACGCCGGAGCAAAAAAATCAAGGGATAGCGGCGGAAATGTACTTTTTTATGCGCCCTGCTTCTCCACGCTGCGCACAGCCAGCGCCTTGGCGGGCTTCATCAGCAGCACGCAGACGCCGTTAAAGATCACAGAGCCCACGATGAAGGTGATAAAGAACTGCGGCAGATGGGCGGTCAGTGCAGGGATATCGATGCAGGCAACGGTCAGGTAGGCAAAGCCCACGTTGTTCAGCACCTTGGGTGCATAGGGGTGCAGGATGATGAGGATGAACAGCACCACGGCCAGCGGCAGGATAAAGCCGAGGAAATCGCCCAGAATGGGGGTCAGGGCACTGATGGACAGCAGCGCCGCCACGGTGAGCACCAGACCCACAAGGCCGCCCAGCTCCACGGTGACAAGGCGATCCTTCACATCGCCCTCCAGCGTGAACATCATGATGTTGCTCAGGAAGATCAGCCAGCTGTACTCCATGCCGGTAAGGTGGATGACGGCGTTTGCGACCAAGATCCATGCCAGCAGCATCAGGCGGAAGTAAAGCAGAAAACGCTTGGTTACGGCCTCGTTCATAGGTGAAATCCTCTCTTTCTCGTCTGCGTTGACAAGCTTTTGCTTTCAAATACGCGAATGTTTTGGCAAGCAATACTTGCGCTGATTGGGACAAGTATACAATATTTTCCAGTAAAAGGCAATAGTTTGGCAACTAAAAGTTGCGTTCTATGTAAATTCGGTATGGCAGGGGAGTTGGGGATGTGTCTCTCCCTCTGCGCCTTGCCACAGGCGGCGAAGCAGTGTATAATAGGCGCAGAACGATACAACGCCGGAGCTCCCGGCAGATACAGGAGGAATTGCAGATGAATAAACCGGTACTGGTCGTCATGGCAGCCGGCATGGGCAGCCGTTACGGCGGCATGAAGCAGATCGACCCGGTGGGCCCCAACGGACAGGTCATTATGGACTATTCTCTCTACGACGCCCGCCGCGCCGGCTTTGAGACCGTGATCTTTGTCATCAAGCACGAGATCGAGGACGCCTTCAAGGCAGCCATCGGCGACCGCGTGGCCAAGGCGATGAAGGTGAAGTACGCCTTCCAGCAGCTGGAGGAGCTGCCCGCAGGCTTTGCCGTGCCGGAGGGCCGCGTAAAGCCCTGGGGCACCTGCCACGCCGTGCTGGCTGCAAAGCCCCTCATTGACGGCCCCTTTGCGGTCATCAATGCAGACGACTACTATGGCCCGGAGGCTTTTCAGGTGATGTACGATTACCTGTCCACCCACGCCGATGATGATTTCTACCGCTACTGCATGGTCAGCTATCTGCTGAAAAACACCCTGTCCGAGAACGGCAGCGTGGCACGCGGCGTGTGCATCAAAAACGAGGACGGCACCCTGCAGAGCGTGACCGAGCGCACCCGCATCGAGCCCTGCGACGGCGGCGCACACTACACCGAGGACGGCGGCGAGAGCTGGGTAGACCTGCCCGGCGACACCCCCGTGAGCATGAACCTGTGGGGCTTCGGCAAGAGCTTTCTGGACGAGGCCGAGCAGCGCTTTGCGGGCTGGCTGACCGAGAATCTGCCGGTGAACCCCCTGAAGTGCGAGTACTTCCTGCCGCTGGTGGTGACCGAGCTGATCGAGGAGCACAAGGCAAAGATCCAGGTGCTGCGCAGCACCGATAAGTGGTTCGGCGTCACCTACCGGGAGGACAAGCCTCTGGTGGTGGAGGCCATCGCCCGCAAGACCGCCGAGGGTCAGTACCCCGAGAAGCTGTGGGAGTGAGTGCCCGTAGGGCAGGAGGGATGATTTAAATGCGCTCCGCGTTCGCTTTGCGCATCAATAGCGGAAGAGTTATTTAAATTAGAGCAAGGTCGGGCAGCCTGCGGGCTGCCCGACCTTGCATTTTCACAGGAGGGGTCGCAGAGGTGAACAGCATTTGCAGCGCTTGTTTCCTACGGAAACAGACGCGCTGCCGTTTCCCTTTACGGCTCCTCTCGTGAAAATGGGGGTTCAGAAAAGGCTGCGGTTGTACAGCAATGAAAGCCCCAGTGGGGCTTTCAAGCAGCGGAGTGGTCTGCGTTAGCAGATGGAGGGGCTTTGCCCCGCCAAACTCCGCAGGCGTTTCTGAACCTCGAAATCTAAAATATTCTTTCCGCTGAAAATGCCCAGAGCATAGCGGAGGGCATTCTAAATCGTTCTGCCCTTGCCGCGCAGCGGCACAGCATTTACAAAAACCGTTCCAGCTGGATGCGGTTATCCTCTTCAAAGTCCTGCAACCGCTGGGCAAGGCGCTTTGCGCCCGGGGCGGCGTTGGGATAGTCCTTGCAGCTTTTTACGCAGTCCACCACGCCCATGCCGCTGCCCTGCGTGAGCATCTCGGCCAGATTGCGGGTGGATTTGTCCGTAAGGGTCTTGAGCCCGATGCCCATTTTCGTGTTCAGCTTTGCCATGGTGCTCTGCCCCTGTGCGCTGCCGCCGCAGGCCTCGATGGCGGTGTGTGCCTCCTGATTCAGCTGGTGGTAGATGTTGCGCTGGCGCAGCAGCTCGGCCTTGAACTGCACATCGTTGGTCATGGGTAAGATCTGCTCCAAGGTGTTTTTGCCCATCTCGGTGTTCTGCACTACCGCTTCCAGCAGGTTCAGGTTATCGTTTTTCTGGTTTTCCATACAAAAAATCCCCCTTTGGCACCTAGTATGTGCCCAAAGGGGGATTTTATACGGTTGTTTAAGATGCACCCTAGCAGATCTTGTTGCCGCCGGAGATCTGGATGCCGCGCAGCCGCTCGTCACAGATGGCGTACAGGCGCTGCCAGCAATTGGTGCTGCCCTCCAGCTCGTCCAGCCCTGCCACTGCAACGCTCAGGGTAAAGGGCACCCGCTTCATCATACCCATGGAGGTGACACACTCGTGGGGCATTTCAGCGTAGATGCTCCGCATCTGCTCGGCCAACTGCCCGCCGTTCATATCCAGACAGCCCACCACAAAGGTGGTGCCGGTCAGGCGGCAGACGATCTGACTGCCCGGGATGTCGAAATACTTTTTCCACTGGTTTGCCACAAAGCAGATCAGCTGATCCATCACCGGCTGACCGTAGGTGTCACGCAGCTGTGCGCCGTTATCCAGCGATATCAGCGCCACGGCGGCCTTGCGCCCCTGCTGTGCCCAGCGGTCCAGCTCGGTGGCGATCACGGTCTCAAGGTAGCGGCGGTTGTACACGCCGGAAAGAAAATCGTGGGTCAGGTCCTCGCGGCACAGCTCCCGCTCGCGGGCGCTCATGCGCTCCTCCGGCAGCAGGTTGCCCGCCAGCGGAGCGGACATGGTGATCCGCCACAGCTTGCCGTCTGCCCGCACGGTGCGGTGCAGCACGCAGCTTACCCGGCCGTTGCACAGGGTGTAGCTCACCTGCAGGCCCTCGTCCTGCCAGCCAGTGTCCTGTGGTAACTCGTCCAGCAATACCGTTTCAAACGCAGTCTGTGCGCCCTCGGCAAAGGTGCGCAGATCCTGCTCTGTCCATTCTCTGTCCATCTGTAATTTCCCCATCATCAGTACGCGCCGCCGCTTCCGACGGGCAAAATTCCAATTTTCCCGCAAATTCCGGGAACGTAGGACTATTATACCATTGAAATACAGTTTTTTCCAGCAAAACGCACAAATTTTTACGGCTGTTTTTGCAATTTCGTCAGATTGCTAATTATTTCACGTTTTGAGCATCTGCATTGCAGCGGCAGTACACGGCGCACTCGGCTTCGATCTGCGCGGCAAGTGCTTTGGTGTCAAAGCCGGCTCTGGCGCGCCATGCCCAGTTGCCGCCCAGCTTGCCCGGGGTGTTCAGGTGCGCTTCGGCACCCAGACCCAGCCAGTCGTACATGGGAATGATGGCTCTGTCCGCCACCGAGCCCAGCGCCGCCCGCAGCAGCGCGGTGCGCGCGGCGGCGGTCTTGACCGCTGCCACCTCCTTGGCGGTGGGCTTGCAGGAGGTCAGGTGCAGATAGGCCGCAGCGGTGGCCTTTTCCTTTTCGGAAGCGCCGTTCTCCCACCAGTCGGTCAGGGTGGTGTTGTCGTGGGTGCCGGGGTAGACCACGCCGTTCTTGACGTGGTTATGGGGCAGATACTCGTTGTCCCCGCCGCCAAAGGCGAACTGCAGCACCTTCATGCCCGGGAAGGTGCTGTCGGCCAGCAGCTTGCGCACGCTGGGGAACAGCTCGCCCAAGTCCTCGGCAATGATGGGCAGCTTGCCCAGTGCGGCCTCCAGTGCATCGAACAGCTCCATGCCGGGGCCGTTCTCCCACTTGCCGGTGCGGGCAGTGGCGCTGGTGGCCGGGATGGCCCAGTAGGTGTCGAAGCCGCGGAAGTGGTCGATGCGCAGCAGATCGTAGATGCCCAGTGCGTGGCGCACCCGGCGCACCCACCATGCGTAGCCGGTCTTTTTGTGGTATGCCCAGTCGTACAGGGGGTTGCCCCACAGCTGGCCGTCTGCGGAGAAGTAGTCCGGCGGGCAGCCTGCCACCCGGGCAAAGCGGCCGTCGGCGTCCAGCTCAAACAGCTTGCCGCCCACCCATGCGTCCACCGAGTCGGCAGAGACGTAGATGGGGATATCGCCCAAAATCTGCACGCCCTTCTCGTTGGCGTAGGTCTTGACTGCCTGCCACTGGACGCTGAACTTGTACTGCACGAACTTCCAGAAGCCGATCTCTTCTTCGTTTGCGGCGGCAAAGGCAGCCAGCGCGGCCTTGTCGCGGCGGCGGTAGGGGGCGTCCCACTCCACCCAGTTCTTCATCTTGTTGGCTACCTTCAGCGCCATGTACAGGGCGTAATCCTCCAGCCAGTCCTCGTTGGCAAGGGTAAAGGCGTAGTAGTCATCGGGGTAGTAGTAGGCACAGCCGTGCAGCCCGGCGCACTGGCTGCGCCATGCGGCGTAGGCCTTGCGCAGCACCGCAAAGCGGCTGACGTACAGGGTGCCGTAGTCCACCTCCAGCGGGTCTTTGCCCCAGCTTTCCGCCTTGAGGTCTGCGGCGGTCAGCAGACCCTCCTTTTCCAGCGCTTCCAGATCCACAAAATAGGGGTTGCCCGCAAAGGCAGAGCAGCTCTGGTAGGGGCTGTCGCCGTAGCCGGTGGGGCTGAGCGGCAGCAGCTGCCAGATCGTCTGCCCTGCCGCAGACAGGAAATCTACAAATTGAAATGCCGCCTTGCCAAAGCAGCCGATCCCGTAAGGGCCGGGCAGACTGGATACCGGCATCAGAATACCACTTTCACGCATGATCCGTTACCTTCCTCGCTGTCAATTTTCGGGAATATTCGTTGTTTCCTATCATAACATAACTGTAAACTATTTTCCACAGGCAAAAATCGTGGTATACTGAAAAAGATGACGCTTTGAACTCCCTCAGTCAAAGCCTGACGGCTTTGCCAGCTCCCTCGGGGAGGGAGCCTTTGGCATAGTGGCACTGTTTCCGGCTGAAGTGCAAAGTTTTCGGGTGTGCTTGCTCCCCCGGGGGGAGCTGTCGCGCAGCGACTGAGGGGCTTCAAATCGGCGGAGCCGGAAAAAACGGTTAAAAGATCTTCACGCCGAACAGGCGTGAATCTTCAGTTTTTTCCGGTGTAGCCCTCCTCTTTGGGGTTAAAAGGGGCGAGCAGCCCCTTTTTCGTGGCTCCAGCGCGTCGAAATCGCTGGCACTTTTCTGGTTCTCTTTTGGTGTCAAAAGAGAACATCCCTCGGCAAAGACTCTTTCCCCGTTTGCAATCGTTCTATCTACAGGAGGTACTCGCGCTATGCAGCGCACAGAAAAATACTTTGAGCAGGACGCTTTTCGCACGGAATGCGAGAGCGTCATTCTTGCCGCAGAGCCGGACGAAAAGACCGGCGGCGGGCGCATCGCGCTGGACGGCACGGTGTTCTACCCGGAGGGCGGCGGTCAGCCCGCCGACCGGGGCGCTCTGACCCTGCCGGACGGCACGGTGCTGCAGGTGCTGGACGTCCACGAGCAGGCGGGTGTCATCTGGCATACGGTGGATGCCCTGCCCGCTGCCGCAGCGCCCGGCGCAGCCGTTGCCGGCTGCATCGACTGGGACTGGCGGTTCGATAAGATGCAGCAGCACACCGGCGAGCATATCCTCTCCGGCATCCTGCACCAGCTGTTCGGGGCAGAGAACGTGGGCTTCCATGTGGGCACCGAGGCGGTGCGCATGGACACCAGCGTGCCCATCAGCCCCGAGGGGCTGCGGCAGGCAGAGCTTGCCGCCAACCGCATCGTGTGGCAGGATGTGCCGGTGCTCATCAGCTACCCCACCCGGGAGGAGCTTGCCGCCCTTGTCTACCGCTCCAAAAAGGAGATCGAGGGGCAGGTGCGCATCGTGACCATCCCGGGCGCGGACGTCTGCGCCTGCTGCGGCACCCACACCCGCACCACCGGTCAGGTGGGGCAGATCAAGATCCTTGCCAGCGAGAACTACAAGGGCGGCGTGCGGCTGAGCGTGGTGTGCGGCGCCCGTGCGCTGGCGGCGGCGCAGGCCATGCGCGCCCGGCAGGCAGAGATCGGTGCGCTGCTCTCTGCCAAGGCCGACCAGACCGCTGTGGCGGTGCATCGGGTCTACGATGAGTATACTGCGCTCAAATTTACACACTTCGGACTGTGCAGCCAGCTGTTTGACGCCCTTGCGCAGCTGACCGCGCCCGATGCGGACGCCATCCGCACCCTGCCGGGGCTGGACCCGGACGGCCTGCACCGGCTGGCCGTCCGGCTGACCGAGGCCACCACAGGCCTCTGCGCCGCCCTGACCCCCACCGAAAAGGGCACCGGCTACTGCCTTGCCCGGCGGGACGGCGATGTGCGCGCCCTGACCAAGGCACTGAACGCCGCCCTGAACGGACGCGGCGGCGGCAAGCCCGGCATCTGTCAGGGCAGCTGCGCTGCCACCCCGGAGCAGGTGGAAGCGTTTTTGAGAGGAAGAGAATAACCCTCTCAGTCAACGCCTGACGGCGTTGCCAGCTCCCCCGAAGGGGGAGCTTCTATTGCGAAATCGGATAGTTTTCCCTCTTATGGTCAAAAAGCTCCCCCTTTCGGGGGAGCTGCCGAGCGAATGCGAGGCTGAGAGGGTTCACAACATCAAGGAGAACAACAAACTATGAGAATGCGTTTCAAACCCTATGCCCACGACGAACTGATGGCCGCGGATTTCCATGTGCACGAGCCCCTCATCTGGGGCGGCAAGTGGCACGGCCAGTATGCCCGCCCGGAGCAGCCCTTTATTCTGGAGCTGGGCTGCGGCAAGGGCGGCTTCATCTCCCAGCTGGCCTGCGCCCACCCGGAAAATAACTATCTGGGCATCGACATCACCGACAAGGTGCTCATCCTTGCCAAGCGCAAGATCGAGGCCGCCTATCAGGCAGCGGGCCGCCCCATCGACAACGTGAAGATCATGAGCACCGATATCGAGCGCATCAAGGGCGTCATCACCCCGGAGGATGAGGTCAGCCGCATCTATATCAACTTCTGCAACCCGTGGAGCAAGAACGACTCCTCCCACAAGCACCGCCTTACCTACCCGCGCCAGCTCATCGCCTACCGCGAGTTTCTGAAGGACGGCGGCGAGATCTACTTCAAGACCGATGACGATGATCTGTTCCGGGACAGCGTGGAGTACTTCCCCGCCTCCGGCTACGACATCGAGTGGATCACCTACGACCTGCACGAGAACGAGCCGGAGTGGAATATCCGCACCGAGCACGAGGGGATGTTCACCGAGATGGGTATTAAAATCAAGGCGCTCATCGCCCGCAAAAAGCCCGGTGCCGACAGCGTGACTTGGGTAGACCCCAAGGTGCTCAAGCGGATGGCGCGGGAGGCTGCCGCCGCCGAAGCCGCCGCGCAGGAGGGCGAAGCAAATGGCTGACCCCTGTGAGCTGTGCCTGAATAATGTTCAGGACGAATACGGCAGCTATTACTGCGCGCAGGGCGCTGCGCTGGACGAGGACGAGATGGCACGCTATCTTGCACATAATACCGCTGCCTGCCCCTTTTTTGAGCCGGGGGACGAATATAAGATCGTATCCAAGCAGAACTGAAGAACGGAGGCGCTTATGGTAAGCTTTCTTACCGGAACCATGGTATGCGGGTTTTCGCTGTACCACATTCTGGCTTATTTCCTGATCTATTCCTGTCTGGGCTGGTGTCTGGAGGTCATCTACGCCGCCGCTGCCACCGGACAGCTGGTGAACCGGGGCTTTCTCAACGGCCCGGTCTGCCCCATCTACGGCTTTGGCATGATCATTGTGCTGTTTACCCTTACACCCTTGCAGCACAGCATTCTGCTGCTGTATATCGGCGGCGTCATCCTGCCCAGCGCACTGGAGCTGGTAGGCGGCTGGGCGCTGTATAAGCTCTACCACACCCGCTGGTGGGATTACAGCGATTTTCCCTTTAACATCGGGGGCTATATCTGTCTGAAATTCTGCCTGCTGTGGGGCGTGGGCACGCTGGTGGTCATGCGCGTCGTGCACCCGGTGGTGGCCAGCCTTGTAGACCTCGTCCCGCCCCTTGCGGGGGTCATTGTCATGTGCCTTTTGTACGCCGTGTACGCAGCGGACGTGGTGGCTACCGCCATTGCCGCCTCTGCGCTGGCCGATACGCTGGACACCATGGAGCAGCTGGGCGACAGCATCCACGCCGTCAGCGATGCCATGACCCAGCTGCTGGGCACCACCACCCTGACCGCCGACAAGAAGCTGGAAGAGGGACGGCTGCAATTCAAGCTTGCCGCCGCCGAGGCGCGGGATGCCGCCGGAAAACGCCCCTCTGTCCATGAGACCATGGCCGCCATCCGCGCCAAGGCCGCCGAGGCCAGCGAGGCTGCCCGCCGCGCCAGCGAGGACGCCCGCCTGAACGCTGCCGAGGCTGCCAACGCCGCCCGTCTTGCTGCCAAGGGCACTGCCGAGCGTGCCGCCGAGCTGCTGCAGCTGGAGCAGCTGGCCGCAGAGCTGCAGCAGCGCAGCGAGGAGATGCAGGCACAGCTGCTGCGCCTGCCCCGCATCGTGGGCCCCCGCCGTATGCTGCGCGCCTTCCCGAAGCTCCGGCACGGCAGCAAGATGCTGAGCCTGTCCACCTTGCGGGAGATGCTGCACCGCGCCGAGCAGGAAAACAAGGACGACAACAAGGAACCCAAATGATTCAAATGCCGCACCGGCGCCGCCGTGTGTGGCATTTTTGTTGCACTTTGCTCGAATAATGTTGTTAGAAAGTGTGAAAAACCTATTTCAAAACGACTTAAACCGTGTTATACTGATTATAAAGTGTAACAACCGACCGCAATCGATTTAGCCGCATTGAAATCTATCCAAATTGTGAGGAATCGTCATGTCAGAGGAACGGAAGACCAAAGCAGCTGCCGCCGCACCGGCAGCTGCTGCGTTACAGCGGATCGACCGCAAGGACGCATTTTTACAGGCCCTGCATACATTCCTGACCGCGCATCAGGGAACGGAATGGGCTGTCGCCGCTGTGGATATCCAGCACTTCAAGCTTTATAACGAGCTTTACGGCACCGAAAAGGGCGACGCTTTGCTGGAGACCATGGCAAACTGTCTGCTGGGCTACAGCGCGCAGACCGGCTATCCTGTGGGCTATTTTGGAAATGATGACTTTTTCCTGTGCCTGCCGGACGAAAAGGCCGAGCAGACTGCCGTGCTTGCCACGCTGCAGGCCTGCATGAATGCCGGCAGGCAGGATGTCACCTTTTTTGTGGCGATGGGCGTGTGCCCTGTGAAGGCAAACCCCGGCGCGGATGCCGCCACCCTGTGCAACTATGCACAGATCGCCGGTGTAACGACCGACAGCGGCTATCTGCACCGCTTTGAACCCACCATGCTCAACGAGCTCAAGGAACAGCAGCAGCTGCTGGGCGAGCTGGAGCGCGCACTGGATAACCACGAATTCTGCTTCTTCTTGCAGCCCAAGTGCAACAGCATCACCCGCGCCATCGTGGGCATGGAGGCGCTGGTGCGCTGGAACCACCCCACCCGTGGCTGCGTTCCCCCCGCCGAGTTCATGCCGCTGCTGGAGCGCACCGGCCTTGTGACAAGGCTGGACCAGTACATCTGGGAATCCGTCTGCCAGACCCTGCAGAAGTGGCAGGAGAGCGGCAGCAACCTTGTGCCGGTATCGGTGAACGTTTCGGTGCAGGATATCCTCAATCTGGATGTGCCGCAGATCTTTGCGGAGCTGGTGGAAAAATATAAGCTGGAGCCAAAGCTTCTGCTGGCCGAGATCACCGAGACCATGGTGGCCGAGGACACCAAGATGGTGGAAAGCGCCATTCAGGGGCTGCACCGCAAGGGCTTCTCCGTGATGATGGACGACTTCGGCAGCGGGTACTCCTCGCTGAATATGCTCAAGGATACCAATGTCGATGCCATCAAGCTGGACATGAAGCTGATCGACATGAATCAGGAGAATCGCAGCAAGGGCGTGCAGATCGTGGAGTCGGTGGTGAACATGGCGCACCGGCTGAACCTGCCCATCATCGCCGAGGGCGTGGAGACCCCGGAGCAGGTGTCCATGCTGCAGGCGGCGGATTGCCTGTACTCGCAGGGCTACTACTTCTTCAAGCCCATGCCGGTGGAAAACGCCGAAAAGCTGCTGGCGCAGCCCACCAATCAGGATTACTGGGATCTGCGCCGCGACCTGATGCGCCGCGACCGCCGGGTGGAGAACCCGGGCACCGAAAAGACCGCGCTGGCCTTGCAGGCCTACCAGATCTTTACCGACAACGTGCTGGAGCTCTCGCTGCTGAACCTTGCCACCGGGGCGTACCGGGTAATCAAGCGGGACGCCCGCCTGCCGGGTGCAGATCTGGAAAAGGAAGAGGATTTTGTCAACTACTGCGACCGCCTGGTGAACGAGAAAATCGTGCACGAGGAGGACGCAGACCTGTTCTTGGAGCAGACCGATCTGGAGGCTCTGCGCTCTGTGCTGTACCACGCCACTGCGCCGGAGTTCTACCGCTACCGCGAGAACGTGTCCGGTCAGTACGTCTGGGTCACCACAGAGGTGCTGCCCTGCCGTGGCTGCTGCGCCCAGAACCCGTGGGCGACCGTGCTGGTGCGCAACGACGCACAGGCCGACCAGCTCAGCGAGGAACTGGACTTCTCCTACAGCCACGATACCCTGACCGGCCTTGCCAACCGCAGCCGGTACGAGGCCGACCTGCGGGAGCTGCCCCACAGCGGATACGAATCCGTGGTGTGCACCTACATGGATGTGGTGGGGATGCACGAGGTGAACGAGCATCTGGGACACCGCAGCGGCGACACCCTGCTGTGCTGTCTGGCAAACGCCGCCCGCAAGTTCTTTGCTACCAGCCGGGTGTACCGCATCGGCAGCGATGAATTTATCATCCTCACCCCCAACGAGCCGCCCTACAGCGTATGGAGCACCGTGGATCGGATGCGTGCCTTCCTGAAGGAAAAGGACTACGCCATCTCGGTAGGCATCCAGCAGACCACCGACCTGCGCCGTGTGGACGAGGCTATGGCCAAGGCCGAGGCTGCCATGCGGCAGGACCGGCAGGCCTACTACGACCACAATGGCCGCGCCCGCCAGCTGGAGGGCCTGAACGAAAAGATGGAGCGCACCCTGCAGGAAAAGCGGGACGCGGAGCACTTTTTGAAGGTGCTTGCCCCCAAGTACAAGACCGTGTTCGTGGTGGACCTGCAGGAGGACGCCGTGCGCCCCATCATTGTGCCGGACTACTTCCAGTCCATTCTGGACACCTGCGGCGGCTCCTTCCGGGCTGCGCTGACCAACTACCGCGATACGCTGGTAGTGCCGGAGGACAGAGACAGCTTTGCAAAGCTGCTGGATTTTGGCCTTGTGCGCAGCACCGTGTTCAGCAGCAATCTGCTGGAGCACCGCTACCGCAAGACGGACGGCCGCAGCTTCTGCATCCGTGTGACCCCCTACTCCCGCAGCGGTTCCCAGATCAACGAGGTGCTGTGGATCTTTGCGGATGAAGATGTAGAGTAAAATATTCTTATAAACTATAAAAGCAGCCAGACCGCCCGGTTTGGCTGCTTTTGCGTTTTCAGGTATAAATGCCGTTTCCCTCCACGACCCCACCCGTGAAAATGCGTTTGGAGCGCTCCGCAGAGCGCGACAAACGCGAAATATAAAATATTCTTTCCGCTGAAGATGCGCAGAGCAACGCAGAGCGCATTCCAAATCGTCACGACAGCAGGATGTCTGCCGTCTTGCAAAAGCGCCGGGATGTGCTATAATAACAATTGCGTATTTCATACAATCTATGTGGGTATATGGGCGCGCCGCCCGCTGTTCCCGCAAAGCAAGGAGCTTTTCTATGCAGCATCTGTCCCAAACCGTTTCCCCCGCCCTGCCGCACCCCTGCCTGCGGGCGCTGCGGGCGGCTTTTCCGCAGACCATCCCGGTGCTGGCGGGCTATTTTGTGCTGGGGCTGGGCTACGGCATCTATGTGCAGTCCTTGGGTCTGCCGGTGTGGATGCCCATGCTCATGGGCACTGTCGTGTACGGCGGCTCGCTGGAGTTTGTGCTGGCAAGTTTGCTGCTGGGCGCGTTCTCGCCGCTGTCGGCCTTTCTGATGGCGCTGATGATCCAGGCGCGGCACCTGTTCTACGGCCTTGCCATGCTGGAGCGCTATAAGGGCTACGGCTGGCGCAGCTTTTACATGATCTTTGCCATGAGCGACGAGACCTTTTCCATCACCTGCTCGGCAGCGCCGCCGGAAGGGGTGGACAAGGGCTGGTTCATGTTCTTCATTACCCTGCTGGATCAGCTTTACTGGGTGGGCAGTGCCGGGCTTGGGGCTGCGCTGGGCACCGTGCTGCCCTTCAGCACCGAGGGCGTGGATTTTGTCATGACCGCAATGTTCACGGTCATCTTCCTGAACCAGTGGGAAAAAGATAAGCAGCACGGCAGTGCCCTCATTGGCCTTGCCGTGCCGCTGGTGTGCTTGGCGGTATTTGGCTCCGGCAGCTTTCTGCTGCCGTCCATGGGCGGCATTCTGGTGCTGCTGCTGGCCTTGCGCCGTCCGATGGAAAAAGCAGCCGGGGAGGTAGAGGAATGACAGCAGTTCAGATGGGGCTTACCATTGCGGTGTGCACCGCCGCCACCATGCTTACCCGGTTTTTGCCGTTTCTGGTCTTTTCCAGCAAGGAGCAGCAGCCGCCGGAGGTGGTGCGGTATCTGGGGCGGGTGCTGCCCGCCGCCATCTTCGGGATGCTCATCGTCTATTGCCTGAAAGGCGTTACCCCCTTCTCCGGCAGCCACGGCATCCCGGAAGCGATCGCGCTGCTGGCTACCATTGCGCTGCACAAGTGGAAGCACCAGACCCTGCTCAGCGTAGCGGGGGGCACTTTTTGCTATGTACTGCTGGTGCAGCTGGTGTTCTGAAAAGCGGCTCAGTGGTAGAAGGTGTCAAAGTTCACCTGACGGTAGAACCGCTGCTGCAGCTGGTCAAAGCTTTCGCAGTTCTGCGCCAGCAGCCACATGCTTTTGGTCACTACGGCTTCGATGGTCATATCGTGGGCTTCCAGGAAGCGGAAGCGGTTGCGCACCCGCTTGCCCACCTCGTACACGCCCACATCGCTGCCCTCGTAGGTGACCTGCGTGGTCATGATGAGCACCTTATGGGTGGTCTCGTAGTCGCCCAGCCCTTCGGCAAAGGCGTCCATCAGCTGCTGCGGAATGCCGCCCACGCCGAAGCTTTCCACGATGACGCAGTCGTACAGGCGGAAGATCTCCGGGATGAGCGCCGGGGACATGCCCGGGGTCAGCTTGAGCAGGAACACCTTCGGGTCCAGCACACGGCTGAACTCCACCGGGCCGGTGGGCCACGGCGAGGGAATGTACCGCACCAGCCGGTCACCCTGCACCAGCGCCAGCTCCGGGAAGTTGACCGAGGCAAAGGCGTCGTAGCTGATGGTCTTGTTCTTCTTGGCGCGGGTGCCCGCGATGACGTGCCCGCCGAACACCACCATCACGCCCCGGCTGCCCGGGTCGATGGCGCAGACCACGCTGTCCCGCAGGTTTTTCTTGGCATCCGTGATCTCGTTGGAGATGGGCTGCTGTGCGCCGGTGAGGATGATGGGCTTATCCGCGTTCTGGATCAGGTAGGAGAGCGCTGCCGCAGAGTAGGCCAGCGTATCCGTGCCGTGGCAGATGATAAAACCATCGTATAAAGCGTAGTTTTCCTGAATGGCGCGTGCCATCATGAGCCAGTGCTCCTGCCCGAGGTCGGTGCTGTCGATGCTGCACAGCGCCAGCGTTTCCGGGCAGCACAGTTCCTTCAGTTCCGGCAGATGGGCAAGCAGCTCCTCGCTGGTAAGCACGGGTTTTAGCCCCTGCTGGGTGCGCACGCTGGCAATGGTGCCGCCGGTGGTGATAAAAAGCAGACGTTGTTTGGACATAAAGCAAAAGCCCCCTGTGGCAGTAATTTCAACATGACAACAGTATAGCACACGCCCCGGGGCTTGAACAGTGCCCGCCGCCTAAAAATGTTTTTTGCGACCCGGTCACAGAAGTTTGCGCGGTTTTGGTGTATAATAAGGGCAATAGATCATGCAAAGGAGCAACACCATGTCCAACATCGTTATCGTAGGTTCCGGCCCGGCGGGGGTGTCCGCCGCTTTGTACGCCGTGCGCGCCGGGGTGCAGACCACCGTGCTGACCAAGGGCTCCGGGGCGTTGGCACGCGCCGAAAAGATCGAAAATTATTACGGCTTTGCCCAGCCGGTCTCCGGGCCGGAACTGGAGCGCCGCAGCATCGAGAACGCCCGGCGGCTGGGGGTGCAATTTGTGCAGACCGAGGCCGTGGGGCTGACATGGAACGACCGCCTGACCGTGGAAACGTTGGCGGGCGCGTACCCGGCAGACGCGGTCGTTCTGGCCACCGGTGCTTCCCGCGCGGTGCCCCGCATCCCGGGGCTGACCGGGCTGGAGGGTCACGGCGTAAGCTGGTGCGCCGCCTGCGATGCCTTTTTCTACCGCGGCAGGGACGTGGCAGTGCTGGGCAGCGGCGAGTACGCCCTGCACGAGGTGCAGGCGCTTTTGCCGGTGGTGAAAAGCGTCACCCTGCTGACGGACGGCGCAGCCCTGACCGCAGACTTCCCGCCCGAGGTGACCGTCTGCACCCAGAAGGTGGAAGCCATTCTGGGCGAGCAGACCGTCACCGGCGTACAGCTGGAAGGCGGTGCAGTGCGGGAGGTATCCGGTGTGTTCGTGGCGCTGGGCGTGGCGGGCAGCACCGCACTGGCCCGGAAGCTGGGCGCTGCCGTAGAGGGCAGCCGCATCGTGGTGGACGGCAAAATGCAGACCACCGTGCCCGGCCTGTACGCCGCCGGCGACTGCACCGGCGGGCTGCTGCAGGTGGCAAAGGCGGTTTACGAGGGCGCACTGGCGGGCACGGAAGCCGCCAAGGCGCTGCGAAAGGGGTGAGCCGTATGGCAGAAGCATCTCCGCACGCCCGGTGTCTGGCCTGTGCGTTTCCGTTCTGGGAGCAGCTGACCCCGGAAGAGCAGGAGCGGCTGTGCCGCTTTACCCGCCCGGTGCACTACGCCAAGGGTGCCCGGGTGCACAGCCCGCTGGAAAGCTGCGTGGGCATTTTGCTGCTGCGCAGCGGGCAGCTGCGCTCCTATCTGCTGTCCGAGGACGGCAGAGATGTGACGCTGTACCGCCTATTCGGCGGGGAGGTGTGCATCCTGTCCGCCTCCTGCGTGATGGACGCGGTGAACATCGACCTCTACATCGACGCCGAGGAGGACACCGAGGCGCTGTGCATCAGCGCGGGCATCTTCCGGCAGCTGATGCAGGAAAACGTCTATGTGCGCTGCTGCGCCTACCAGATGACGGCAGAGCGCTTTTCCGACACCATGTGGACGATGCAGCAGATCTTGTTCATGAGCGCCGACCGGCGGCTGGCCATTTTTCTGACCGACGAGCTGGCCAAGACCGGCGGCGCGGACATCCGCATGACCCACGACCAGATGGCAAAGTACATGGGCTCTGCCCGCGAGGTGGTGAGCCGGATGCTCAAATACTTCGCGCAGGAGGGCTGGGTGCGGCTGTACCGCGGCGGCGTGCAGGTGCTGGATAAGCCAAAACTGCAGGCGCTGGCAAGAGGAGAATAAGAGTAAAAAACAACACCGGAGCGTCCGAAGATGCTCCGGTGTTGTTTTATGTCAGAAGGATCATCAGGCCTTCTCAGAGGGCTTGCTCAGGTCTACGCTGCGGATGATCTTGCGCACCGGCAGGATGCTCTTGGCGTTCATGGACAATTCGTCCACGCCCATGCGCAGGAAGGTCTCGGTCAGGGCGGTGTCGGCGCCCAGCTCGCCGCAGATGCCTACCCAGATGCCGTGGCGGTGACCGGCTTCAATGGTCATCTTGATGGCGCGCAGCACGGCGGGGTGATGGGGGTTGAAGAAGGGCTCCAGCTTTGCGTTCTGACGGTCCAGTGCACAGGTGTACTGGGTCAGGTCGTTGGTGCCGATGGAGAAGAAGTCGCACTCGGCGGCCAGCTCGTCCGCGATGAGCACGGCGGCGGGGGTCTCGATCATGGTGCCCACTTCAATGCTCTGCCCCATCTTGACGCCCTCGGCGGTCAGCTCGGCGCGGCACTCCTCCAGAACAGCCTTGGCGTCCTGCAGCTCCCGCAGACTGGTGATCATGGGGAACATGATGCTCATGTTGCCGTAGGCGGAAGCCCGCAGCAGCGCACGCAGCTGGGTCTTGAAGAAGTCCTTGCGGGTCAGGCAGATGCGGATGGCGCGGTAGCCCAGCGCGGGGTTCTCCTCGGGATCCAGCTTCATGTAATCCACGGTCTTGTCTGCGCCGATATCACAGGTGCGCACCACCACCTTGCGGGGTGCAAGGCTTTCCACCACCTGCTTGTAAGCCTCGAACTGGTAGTCCTCGGTGGGGAAGTCCTTGCAGTTCAGGTAAACGAACTCGGTGCGGAACAGACCCACGCCGCCGGCGTCGTTCTGCTGCACAGCGCCCACGTCGCCCATGCCGCCGATGTTGGCAAACACGTTGATGGTCTTGCCGTCCAGCGTGGTGTTGGGCTTGCCCTTCAGCTCCTGCAGCAGGGCCTGCTTTTTCTGGTCCTCCTGCTGGCGCTTTTTCAGGCTCTTGAGCAGGTCGGGGGTGGGGTCCACATACACACAGGCATTGTAGCCGTCCACCACGGCCATCTTGCCGTCCCAGTCATCCTGGATATCCTTGCACTGGATCAGGGCAGGGATGTTCATGCTGCGGGCCAGAATGGCGGTGTGGCTGTTGGAGCTGCCCTCGCGGGTGATGAAGCCCAGCAGCAGGCTCTTGTCCATGCGCACGGTCTCGGAGGGAGCCAGATCCTCGGCTACCAGAATGCTGGGCTCGGTGCCCTGCAGCGAGGCGTTGTCCACCCCCTGCAGAATGTCCAGCATGGCCTGTGCAATGTCCAGCACATCGGCGCTGCGGGCCTGCAGATACGGGTCGTCCATGGCAGAGAACACCGCAGCCTGATTGTTGCCGGCGGTCTTGACGGCGTACTCGGCGCACATCTTCTGCCCGTTGATGATCTCCTTGATGGCATCTACAAAGTCGTCATCATCCAGCATCATAGCATGGATGTTGAACACCTCGGCGATGTCCTCACCGGCTTCTGCCAGTGCCTTTTCGTACAGAGCGGTCTGCTGCTCAATGGCCTTCTGCCGGGCTTCCTCAAAACGCTCCAGCTCTGCGGCGGTATCTGCCACAGGGGCGGTGGAAATAGCGGTATCTTTTTTCTTATAGATCTTCAGCTTGCCAATGGCGATGCCATTGAGCACGCTTTTGCCGGTGCCTACCTGCATAGCACTTTCTCCTTCCACTTACAGCCGGGCGTGCAGCGCCCGGCGTTTTGTCAAAAAAAGCCCCCGCAGTTTTCCCGCGAGGGCTCGGCTTTTAAGCCGCGGCTCAGACGTTCTCGCTCAGGAACTTCTGGATCGCCTCTGCGGCTGCTTCTTCATCATCGCCCTCGACCTTGATGGTCACGGTCTCGCCCTGCTTGACGCCCATGCCCATCAGAGCCATCAGCTTGCGCATATCGCAGCTCTTGCCGTCCTTCTCGAGGGTGGCGGTGCTTGCAAAGCCCTTCACGGTCTTGACCAGCAGGCCGGCGGGACGGGCATGGATGCCGCAGGCATCCTTAACAGTGTACTGAAATTCCTTCATAATCATTTTCTCCTTACTTGATCCCTCTGCCCGGACTGCACATTCAGCCCCGGAACATGGCTTTGCCAATGGGGATTGGTATACTACTATTATAAACCCGTACCGGTTTTTTTGCACCGTTTCATATTGCCGATTTTTACAAGAATTTTTTGTTACATTTGAACATACGGATGCGACAAAAATCCGTGTTTTGTCTAATTTTTGTCGAATCGTTTGTAAAAACTAGGCAGTTTGTGCAACTGCCGGACACGTAGCTGAAAAAGGTCGTTTTTCCCCCGAATGCCGTCCCTATTCCACGGGATATCCCTCTGCGTCCAGCGGCAGCTCGGTGTAGGGGGCTGCCTGCGGGGCGGCCTCGGGCTCTGCGTCCGGCTCACCGGAGGTCTGCTGTGCGGTGCTGTCGGTCAGCTGCTCATCGTGCCGCTCGCCCCAGTCGCCGCTGTAATCCTCGCCGGAGGTCTGCTTTGCCAGCTCGTTCTGGGCGTCCTGCAGCCCCAGCACCGTACCGGAGGGCTTTTCCAGCAGATACGCGCCCACCGCCTTCTTTTTATACACCAGCAACACGCCGTAGCGGCTGGTCTCGCCATTGCTTGCCGCCGGGAGCAGCGCCGACCATTTTTCCACCGTTTTGCCCTTGTAGCGGGCAAGGTCCATGCCGCTTTGCTGCACCACGCCGTTGAAGGCGGAAAAGCTGTCGTCCCACCTGCGGGGGATCTTGACCTTATCCGCCGTGATGGACGCGCCGTCCACCTCCAGCCCGTAGCCGGTAAACCATGTCTGGATGTCCTGTGCGCTCTCGATACGGTTCACCGGGGCAGCTACCGCCACCGTCCGGGTACTGATGAACCGCCCCAGCATGGCGCTGAACACCACCAGCGCGCAGCACGCCGCCCCTGCTCCCAGCTTTTTCAGGCTCGTCTTGCTCAGTGTTACCACAAACATATCCCCATGCCTCCCCGCCATTTGCGCTTGCATACTCTGCCACCAGCTTATGCGGGGCAGTGCAGCAGTATGCTCTGCTTTTGCGGCAGGGGGGAAAACGATTAGAAATGCCCTCCGCTTGCGCTCTGGGCATATTCAGCGGAAAGAATATTTATAATTTCGCGTTTGTCGCGGCCTGCGGGCCGCTCCAAACGCATTTTCACAGGAGGGGTCGTAAAGGGGAACGGCATTTGCAGCGCCGCTTTCTGCGAAAGCGCAGCGCTGTGGGCGAGCGCTTGCTCCCCCGAGAGGGCCGACTTCCCCCGGCCGGGGGAAGATGTCACCGCAGGTGACAAAAAGGGGAATCTGTCGCGCAGCGACTGAGGGGCTATAGATGGAGAAGCGAAAAAAGCGTTAAAGCGCTAGCGCCGACTGGCGCAGCGCTAGCTTTT
>CAKTCY010000043.1 GCA_934540955.1 uncultured Faecalibacterium sp. | reverse complement strand
GGATGAGAGAATCGAACTCCCACAAGTAGAGTCAGAGTCTACCGCACTACCACTATGCAAATCCCCAATATTCGGTTTTGTCAGCCGCGCCGTGCGTTGCTGACAAGGGATATTATACACGCCAGCGGGCTGCTTGTCAACCATTTTTTCAGTTTTTCTGCAAAAGTTTTTGCAGCGGATTTCCAGTGCACACAGGCTTGTAAATTTTTGGTTTTTCTCTTGACAGCACTCCCCTTTCGGAATACTCTAATACTATAAAAAGGTAGGATCCCGGTCAGCCCGGCACCCTTTGCCGGACCGTTCGGCTTTGCCTGAATGCTAATGAAAGAGGGTTTTTGAATGAAAAAACGTGTTGGTATCCTGACCTCCGGCGGCGATTGTCCGGGCCTGAACGCCACCATCCGCGGCGTTGCAAAGGCACTGTACGCCCGCATGGGAGATAATGTGGAGATCGTGGGCATCGCCAACGGCTACAGCGGCCTGATCAACGGCGACTACCGTGAGATGAACGAGGATGACTTCCGCGGCATCCTGACCTTAGGCGGCACCATTCTGGGCACCAAGCGCACCCCCTTCAAGCTGATGCGTGTGGTGGAGGACGACAACATTGATAAGGTCGCCGCCATGAAAAAGACCTACAAGGCCGCAAAGCTGGACTGCCTGCTGTGCTTGGGCGGCAACGGCACCCACAAGACCGCCAACCTGCTTTCACAGGAGGGGCTGAACATCATCGGCCTGCCCAAGACCATTGACAACGATATCTACGGCACCGACGTGACCTTCGGCTTCCACACCGCTGTGGATATCGCCACGGACGTCATCGACCGCATCCACACCACCGCCGGTAGCCACAGCCGCGTGATGTGCATCGAGATCATGGGCAACAAGGCCGGCTGGCTTACCCTGTACTCCGGCATTGCAGGCGGTGCGGACATCATCCTGCTGCCCGAGCTGCCCTACGATATCGACCGCGTGTGCGAGGCCGTGGAGCGCCGCGCCAAGAAGGGCTCCAACTTCTCTATCCTTGCCGTGGCCGAGGGCGCTATCAACACCGAGGAAGCCCGCATGAAGCGCAAGGACTGGATGGCAAAGCGTGCCGAGGCAGGCCTTGGCACCACCGCCACCAACCGCATTGCACAGGCCGTGCAGAAAAAGACCGGCATGGAGACCCGCGTGTGCATCCCGGGTCATATGCAGCGCGGCGGCAGCCCCAGCGCCTACGACCGTGTGCTGGCCACCCAGTTCGGCAGCTATGCCGCACAGCTGGTGGAGGTGGAGCGCTACGGCGTGACCGTGGCCATGGTGAACCGCCGGGTGACCGAGAACCGTCTGGCAGACATTGCCGGTAAGACCCGCAATGTGCCCGAAAACTGCGAGCTGCTGAGCGTAGCACGCCGCATGGGCGTCTGCCTGGGTTAAACCCCGCAAGCGGAAACACTGAGAAAAGCGAGACACCGGAGAGCCTGTGGACTTTCCGGTGTCTCTTTTTGGTCAGTGCAAAACGGCCGGCGAACGGCCTTTTGCGCTGAATTTTGCTGTTGAAGCTGCGTTTTCTGTCTCAAGTGCGCAAAAAAGGTTGTCAAAACAGGAAAAACAGGGTATGATAGAAGCTGGATCGCAAGGCCGCGATCCTTCAATTTTGCTAAAGGAGTGTGCTTTATTATGCGCGCCTATGAACGACTGCTTGATTATGTCAGGGTCTACACCACCTCGGACCCGGAGTCCGGCACCCATCCTTCCGCTGCGCGGGAGTTTGATCTGGCTCACAAGCTGGTGGAGGAGCTGAAGGCTCTGGGCGTGGAGGATGCCCGGGTGGACGAGCACTGCTACGTCTACGGCTCCCTGCCCGCCACCCCCGGCTGCGAGGAAAAGCCCGCACTGGGTCTGATCGCCCACATGGACACCGCTCCGGATGCCAGCGGCGAGAACGTGAACCCCATCCTGCACGAGAACTACGACGGCGGCGATGTGGTGCTGCCCGCCACCGGCAAGGTGATGAAGGTCTCTGCCTTCCCCTTCCTTGCCTCCATGAAGGGCGAGACCCTCATCACCACCGACGGCACCACCCTGCTGGGTGCAGACGATAAGGCCGGTGTGGCTGAGATCATGACCGCTGTGGAGACCGTCATCCGCGAGGGCCGCCCCCACGGCAAGCTGTGCATCGGCTTTACCCCGGACGAGGAGATCGGCGAGGGCGCCGACCTGTTCGATATCCCCGGCTTTGGCGCAGACTTTGCCTACACGGTGGACGGCGGCGATGCCGGTGACATCGAGTACGAGAACTTCAACGCCGCTGCTGCTACCGTGACCATCCACGGCTTCTCAGTGCACCCCGGCTCTGCCAAGGACACCATGATCAACGCCTCCAACGTTGCCATGGAGTTCCACGGTGCTCTGCCCGTGATGGCACGTCCCGAGACCACCGAGGGACGTCAGGGCTTCTACCACCTGTGCCAGATGTACGGCGATGTCACCACCGCAAAGCTGGGCTACATCCTGCGCGACCACGACGCCGCCAAGCTGCAGTTCAAGAAGGACAATATGCAGGACATTGCCGATTACCTGAACGGCAAGTACGGCGCAGGCACCGTAGAGGTGGAGATCAAGGACAGCTACCGCAATATGCTGGAAAAGATCAAGCCCCACTTCCACCTCATCGAGACCGCCCGCAAGGCTGTGCGCATGGCCGGTCTGGAGCCGGTGGAGGTGCCCGTGCGCGGCGGCACCGATGGCGCTACCCTGAGCTGGAATGGTCTGCCCTGCCCCAATCTGGGCACCGGCGGCTTCAACTTCCACGGCGTGTGCGAGTGCACCACCGTGGAGCGGATGGACCGCTGCACCGAGATCGTGCTGAATATCATCTCCCTGTACGCAGAGTGATCTGCCAAAATCCAGAATAATCTTTCCTTATCAAAAACGGCGGCTGCACAGTGCTTTGTGCAGCCGCCGTTTTTTCATTTAGCCTACGTTGATATGCCCCACCGGCATGATCTTGCGCTTGTTGTCGTCCGGTTTGGCGGTCAGGCTCATGGCAAAAGCCACCGGGCCTACACGGCCCATGAACATGACCAGCATATACAGAATCTTTGCCCCGTTGTTCAGCTGGCTGGTCACGCCTACGGAAAGGCCCACCGTGCCAAAGGCCGAGCAGGACTCGAAGATGGCATCCACCACCGACACGGCGTCCGAGGTGTTGTAGTACACCACGATAGCCGAGCCGATGGCTGCCGCCGCGCCCAGCACAATAATGGTCAGGGCGCGGTAGACCGTCTTGGACTCGATATGATGGTCAGCGATCACACAGTCGTCGCGCCCCTGCGCCACACTGCGGATGGTCAGGATGATGACTGCGAAGGTGGTCACCTTCACGCCGCCGCCGGTAGATCCGGGCGCTGCGCCGATAAATTGCAGCACGCTCATGAGCAGCTTGCTCAGGGTGCCGCAGGCGGCCAGATCCACGGTGTTCATGCCGGCGGTACGGGTGGAAACCGACTGGAACAGCGAAGCCATCACCTTGCCGGGCACCGACAGTCCGCCCAGCGTGGCGGGGTTGTTCCACTCCATCAGTCCCAGCCCCAGCGCACCGCCCAGCCACAGGATCACCGAGAAGGACAGCACCACCTTGGCGTGCAGGGACAGGCGGCGTTTTTTATACCACTGGCACAGCTCCACCCAGACCATAAAGCCCAGACCGCCGGAGATGATCATAAACATGATCACCGCCTGCACATAGTAGTTGTTGACATAGGGCACCAGCGAGGAGTAGGCACCGAACCGCCCGAACAGGTCGAAGCCCGCATTGCAGAAGGCCGAAATGGCGGTGAACACGCTGATCCAGACGCCCTCCAGCCCGAACTGCGGTACAAAAGCGAACAGCAGCAGCAGAATGCCGATGCCTTCAAACATCGCTGCCAGCCCCACCACGATCTTCAGCACGCTTTTGGCCTGATCGTAGCCGTCTGCCGAGACGCTCTCGCCCAGCAAGCGCAGATCCCGGAAGCCCATGCGCCGGCGCATGGCCAGCGCAAAAAAGCTGGTAAGGGTAACAAGGCCAAGGCCGCCCACCTGAATGAGCAGCAGCACCACCGCCTGCCCGAACCATGTGAACTGCGTCCATGTATCCCGCACCACCAGACCAGTGACGCAGGTAGCGCTGGTGGCTGTGAACATGGCGTTGAGCACATCCAGCCGTCCGTGCCTGCTGGCAATGGGCAAAGTGAGCAGCAGCGTACCCAGCGCGATCACGATAATAAAGCTGACGCAGATGATCTGGGTCGGGGTGCTCAGCCCCAGCTTTCTCCGCCGGACTGACCTCTGGTGCCGCAGCTTTTTGCGGATATTTTTTATCTTTTCCATAGCTTCCTCCCTGCGCAGCACACAGCCGCCTTGCATTCTCTTATAGCATACACCATTTTGCCCGCAGGTTCAACTTGATTTTACAGCCCAGTTGCGGTATTATAATAAGGTACTGCGTTTTGGGGGCGTTCTGCCCCAAGGCTGCAGACCCGTGTCTCCGTAGCTCAGCTGGATAGAGCGTCCGCCTCCTAAGCGGAAGGCCGTGTGTTCGAATCACATCGGGGACGCCAGCTTAAGAAAATGCGAGGATCATTTTTCCGCGGGAAAGACGATCCTCGCATTTTTTATTTTGAACCTGACGCCAGTATCAGCCAGCAAATGTCCTTCTGCCGATGGCAGCAGCCCCTTTTGCCGCAGAGCAACGGATGCTCTGGGCACAATCTACAAATTTACGGCAAATTATTTGTGAAGATATCGAATAGACATTTTTTATCCTCTGCGGTATCATAAAAGCACAGGATTGTTACTCTCTGGAGGCATTACTTGTACACTTGCTTGCTGGTTTGACTTACTTGTTTAACTTGCTTGTGATCGTACTATCGTTATTTGCCGCAGGGAGTTATTTTTTTGTAGGGCAGGATCAGACATGGAAGTTTACAAGAAGATCAACAATAACGTTGCACTTGCCCGCGATGCAAAGAGCCGGGAGCTCGTTGTCTTTGGCAAAGGCATCGGCTTTGCCTCCATGCCCTATGAGCTGACCGATCTTTCCCGCATCCAGCGCACCTTTTACGATGTGAACGAGAAGTATTTTGCACTTCTCCGCGATGTGCCGGAGGCCGTGTTTCTGGCGGCGGACGATATCGCCGATACAGCCCGGGAGGAATTGGATTGCACCCTGAATGCAAACCTGACCTATGCCCTGGCCGACCATCTCAACTTTGCCATCCAGCGCAGCCGCGATGGACTTAACGTCCAGGTGCCGCTTGCCTATGATATCCAGCATCTCTACCCGCAGGAGTACGCCATCGCAAAGCAGGGGCTGCACGAGCTGTGCCGCAACTTGGCGGTGGAGCTGCCGGACACCGAGATCGTGAGCATTGCCATGCACATCATCACGGCGGAAAACGAGGTGGGAGATATGCATTCCACCATCCTGACCGCCAAGGTCATCTCGGAACTGTCTGCCATCGTGGAGCATGGCATGGAGCTCCAGCTCAATAAGGAAAGCTTCAGCTACTCCCGGTTCTGTATGCATCTGCGCTATCTGGTACAGCGCATGATGCACGGCAGTCCGCTCAACGCCGATAACGCCATGGACAGTATGTTCGTTACCATGCGCAACGAGTACCCGCAGGTCTATGCCTGCGTACAGCAGATCGATACCTTTCTGCACGGCACCTACGGGTGGCAGTGCAGCAAAGAAGAGCAGCTGTACCTCATCATGCATATCCACCGCGTCTGCGTTGAGCGCACCGCTGTGGAGGGGTGAACCCACAACTGAATATCCCCGATCGTTTTACGGATCGTTACCCGCACACCGTTTGCGGGGCGTCACCCAGGACATCGAGCACCAGCTGTACAGGCCTTTTTATGGTTTTTGCACCGCTGCAGCGGCTCATGCTTTGGGTGATTTTTCTTTTTTGCTGATATAGCCGCGGCCCGGCGCGCGAGGGCTGCGTTTATATGTTTTTTTGGTTTGACACTATAATGGCAGAGCTTTGTATGCTCTGTGCAAGGGAGGCTTGAAATGATACAGGACGAACATGACCCGCAGGAGCTGCTGCACGCCCTGTATCCGCTGGCAGGCGGCGAGGCAAACGTCGCCGCAGCGGTGCGCCGCGGCGCAAGGCTGACCCTGACGCTCAAGGACGAAAGCCTTGCAGACCGTCCGGCGCTGGCGGCACTGCCGTACATTGCGGCAGTCAGCGTGAACAACGGCAGGCTGCGGCTGGAGCTGACCACACAGGCATACGAAGAATGTAAAAAGGAGAATCGACTTATGGCTAGTAAATATGATGGTCTTGCGCGTATTATCATCCAGAATGTTGGCGGCAAGAGCAATATCGTGTCCCTTACCCACTGCATGACCCGCCTGCGCTTCAAGCTGCAGGACGAGAGCAAGGCAAACACCGATGTGCTGAAAGAGACCGACGGCATTGTGACCGTGATCCAGTCCGGCGGGCAGTACATGGTGGTCATCGGTCAGCAGGTTGCCGATGTGTACGACGCTGTGTGCGCTGTGGGCCACATTACCCCGGGCGGCGCTGTGGACGATGACGGCAACGCCACCGGCAGCGCCGAAGCCCCCAAGGAAAAGCAGAACCTGTTCAATGCCTTCGTTGGCATCGTGACCAGCGTGTTTACCCCCTGCCTGGGTGTGCTGGCTGCCACAGGTATCCTCAAGGGCGTGCTGGCGCTGTTCGTAGCCATCGGTGTGCTCAGCAACACCAGCGGCACCTACAACATCCTGTACTCTCTGGGCGACAGCTTCTTCTATTTTATGCCCATCCTGCTGGCCTACACCGCCTCCAAAAAGTTTGGCCTGCCCGAGATGGAAGGCATGGTGATCGGTGCTGGTCTGCTGTACCCGTACCTGTCCACCGCTTCCGGCATGGATATCTCCAACCTGTTCGGTATCCCGGTGGTCATGCCCTCTTCCGGCAACTACACCTCCAGCGTGATTCCCATCATCTGCTCTGTGGCCTTTGCAGCCTGGTTCGAGAAGAAATATAAAAAGTTCATCCCGGATTCCTGCAAGCTGTTCTTTGTGCCGCTCATCACCTGCACCGTCACCTTCGCGCTCACTCTGTGGGTCATCGGCCCTGTGGCCTCCATCTTGAGCGATGGCCTGGGCATCTTCTTCAACGCGGTCGCAGGCTTCAGCGGCATCCTTCTGGGCGCTGCCGTGGGTGCCCTGTGGCAGGTCCTGGTCATGTTCGGTCTGCACTGGGCACTGGTGCCGCTGATGCTGAACGACATGGCCACCAACGGCTGCTCCACCTTCCTGACTGGTTTCTTCGGCTGCACCTTCGCACAGTGCGGTGCAGTGCTGGCAATTTATCTCAAGACCAAGAACAGCAAGACCAAGAGCCTGTGCATCCCCGCACTGATCTCCGGTATCGCAGGTGTTACCGAGCCGGCAATCTACGGCCTGACCCTGCCCAAGAAGAAGCCCTTTATCATCACCTGCATCGTGGGTGCCATTACCGGCGCTGCCCTGATGGCGTTTAATGTCACCTCCTACACGCAGGCTGGTACCGGCATCTTTGGCTACACCGCTTACATCAATACCGTTACCAATGATATCTCCGGCATGATCGCATCCATCGTCATCTCCCTGATTGCCGTTGTGCTGGCCTTCGTGATGGTCTATGTGACCTACTCTGACGAGCCTGCCAAGGCAAAGAAGTAAGCCGTACCACAATTTTAGCAGGGGTTTTATAGATATCCGTATTCAGGGGCAGGCTCCGGCCACAGGCCGTACAGGGCCGCAGCCGTAAAGGGCCTGCCCCGCTTTTTATATCAGCTGAACAAAGGAGAAAAACACTATGAGCGTTTTCCGTGATGATTTCCTGTGGGGCGGCGCCTGTGCTGCCAACCAGTTTGAGGGTGCATGGGATGTGGACGGTAAGGGCGCCAGTGTGCCCGATATGTGCACCAACGGTTCCCACACCGTGCCCAAGTGGGTGACCACCACCATCCACCCGGATCGGCTGTACCCCAGCCACGAGGCGATCGATTTCTACCACCACTACGAAGAGGATATCGCCCTGTTTGCCGAGATGGGCTTCAAGACCTTCCGCACCTCCATCAACTGGACCCGCATCTTCCCCAACGGCTGGGAAACGGAGCCCAATGAGAAGGGTCTGGCGTTCTACGACCGTGTGTTCGACTGCTGCAAGAAGCACGGCATCGAGCCGCTGGTCACCATCAGCCACTACGAGCTGCCCTATGCTCTGGTGGAGAAGTACAACGGCTGGGCTTCCCGCGAGCTGATCGGCTTCTACATGAACTACTGCAAGACCATCTTTGAGCGCTACAAGGATAAGGTCAAATACTGGCTGACCTTCAACGAGATTAACGCAGGCATGATGGCCTTTGGTCAGGTGCTTTCCACCGGTACCGTGCAGGGCTACGAGGGCCCTGCCATGGGCGCACCGGATGACCCCCAGACCCGCCTGCAGGCTTTGCATCACCAGTTTGTGGCCAGCGCACAGGCCATCATCTACGCCCATGCGCATTACCCCCAGTTCAAGATGGGCTGTATGCTGGCCTACGGCCAGAGCTACGCCATGACCTGCGACCCGGATGACCAGCTGGCCAACCAGCAGAGCATGAACGAGCACAACTGGTACTGCGGCGATGTGCACGTGCGCGGCGAGTATCCCTACTTTGCAAAGCGCCTGTGGAAGGAGCTGGGCGTGGAGCTCCGGATGGAGCCGGAGGACGCCGAGACCTTGAAGAAGGGCGTGGTGGATTTTTACACCTTCAGCTACTACATGACCAGCTGCGTGACCACCCACAAGGATGTGGAGGGCATTGGCGGCAACCTGCTGGGCGGCGTGAAGAACCCCTACCTGAAAGCCAGCGACTGGGGCTGGCAGATCGACCCCAAGGGCCTACGCTATGCACTGAACGAGATCTATGGCCGTTACCAGATCCCCCTGATGGTGGTGGAGAACGGTCTGGGTGCCCACGATGTGAAGGGCGAGGACGGCATCGTCCACGACAGCTACCGCATCGACTACCTGCGCGACCACATCGCACAGATGGCCGAGGCCGTGAAGGACGGCGTGGACCTGATGGGCTACACCCCGTGGGGCTGCATCGACCTCGTTTCCGCCTCTACCGGCGAGATGGCGAAGCGTTACGGCTTCATCTACGTCAACAAGTTTGACGATGGCACCGGCGATTTGAGCCGCGAAAAGAAGGACAGCTTCTACTGGTACAAGAAGGTCATTGCTTCCAATGGCGAGGATCTGACCTAAAAAAGAAGAACAGCCACCCACTGTATCAAATCGATACAATGGGTGGCTGTTTTATTATGCCTATCCTTCTCGTGGCGTCCTGCACTCGTTCAGGGGAAGCACCCTCCGGGCTTGGCTTTTGCTTTTCTCTGGAAGATAGCCGCCACAGCGCTCATACCAGCCTTGCCCCGGCGTGGGGCAGGCTTTCTGCACCAAGGCTTTGCAGCTTTTGGGGCAGGGCGGCAAGGTCGCCGCCGGTATAGTACCAGCCCGCAGCCAGCGCTGCCAGTGCCAGCAGCAAAAGCACCGCCAGCACCTTGCCCAGCCTGCGGCGCTTTGGGCTCGGCGGCGCGGGCGGTGCCGCCGCGAGGGCGGCAGGGGTCAGGGCGGCATCCGGCACGGCTCTGCCGTAGGGCTGCCAGCTTGTGCCCCCTGCCTGCGGCAGACCGCAGGCGGCGCGGCGCAGCATATCCAGCAGCCACAGCCCGGGGTTCTCGTCCGGCGCAAGACACCGCAGCCAGCAGCCCTTTTTGCCGCCCACCAGCAGCAGGCGGCTTTGGGGCAGCTCCACACAGCCCACCGCCAGCGCAGCGCCTGTCAGCCGCTGCATGGCCTGCACCCGCGCCAGTGTGCGGGCAGGCTCTGCCTGCGGTGCCTTGCGCAGCTTGCGGCTGAGTCGGGCGGTAAGCGCGGCATTGGCGTAGCTCATGGCGCCAAAATCGAACACCTTTTCCGCACCGGGAAGGTTTTCCAGCCTAGTCTCCAGCAGCGCCCCGGCGGCGGCATCGCTGCACACCAAAAGCTTGCGGTGCTGCTCCAGCGCCTGCACTGCGGCGGCGGCAAGGGTCTGCTCCCCTTCCCCATACAGCGCCGGAGCAAGGCTTGTCCGCAGCAGCTGTACTGCCCGGTGCAGCTGCTGCGGGGTGCTGCTTTGCAGCGCCACCAGCGTTTCCGCGCCCCGGGTGCGGCAGTGCACCGTGCCCTGCCAAGTATCCGGCAGGGCTTCCACAGCCCTTTGCACGGTCTGCTCCGGTGCCCCGAACAGCCGCAGCACGCAGCCTGCCGGGCGCTCTTCCTTATTTGTCATGACGCATCCCCCCTGCGGCCGCAGGGGCCGCTCTTACTCTGCCCGCAGGGTCTCGTCCAAGGCGGTCAGGGCGGCGGGGTCATGCTGTGCGCCTTCGGCCAGCACCTGCGTACTGGCAGGGGTCTTGCCCTGTGCCAGACGCAGCGCCATTTCCAGCGCAGTCTGTGCGGCGCGGGCGCGGATGAGCGCACGGTCCGGGCGGGAGACGAACAGTTTTTTCACATAGACCTTGTCTCCCCGGGCAGCGCCCAGATACACCGTGCCCACAGGCCGGACGGCGTCACCGCCGCCGGGGCCTGCCAGACCGGTAACGCTGACCGCGATATCCGCACCGGCGGCCTTTGCCGCACCCAGCGCCATCTGCGCCGCCACGGGAGCCGACACCACATTATATTGCACAATGACCGCCGGGTCTACCCCGACAAGCTTCGCCTTGGCCTGCTCCCAGTAGGTCACAAAGCCGTAGCCGAACACCTCGCTTGCGCCGGACACGTTGGTCAGGCGCTGGGCGATCATGCCGCCAGTGCAGCTTTCGGCGGTAGCAATGGTCAGGCCGTTGGCCCGCAGCGTGTGCACCACCGTTTCTTCCAACCCGGCGACATCCTCATCATACACCGCATCGCCCAGCAGATCATAGAACTTTTTGGCGTAGGCGCGGCACATGGTCTGCGCCTCGGTGTCATTCTGCGCCCGGGCGGTGATGCGGATCTCGCACTCGCCGGTCTTGCAGTAGATAGCGGCGGTGGGGTTCGGGTTTTCCAGCAGCGGGCGCACCCGATATTCCAGATTGCTCTCGCCGCCCAGCACCCGCAGCGTCAGGCTGTGCAGGGCGCAGCTCTGCCGCGCCAGCAGCAGCGGGCGCACGCTTTCCTCCCACATGGCCTTCATCTCGTGGGGCACGCCGGGCATCAGCACAGCGCAGCGGCCGTCCTGCTCGAACCACGCGCCCGGCGCGGTGCCGTGGTGGTTGACCACCTTATGCCCATGCACCGGCACCATGGCCTGCTTGCGGTTGTTGGGGGTGGTCTCGCGCCCGGTGCGGGTAAAGAAGTCCACGATCTTTTGCCACTCCTCCGGGTCAAAGGTAAGGGTGTCGCCAAAGCAGGCGGCCACCGTCTCCTTGGTCAGGTCGTCCGCCGTGGGGCCCAGCCCGCCGGTGAACACCAGCAGGTCGCACCGCTGCTTTGCCTCGTTGACAAAATCCGCCAGACGGTCATGGTTATCGCCGATGGTGCTCTGCCGCCGGACGGTGATGCCCAGCGCAGCCAGCTCCCGGCTGAGGTACTGGGCATTGGTGTTAAGAATGTTGCCGAGCAGCAGCTCGGTACCCACACTGATGATCTCTGCTGTCATGGACAAATCAACCCTCGAATTCTACCTGATCGGTGATGCGCACCCGGATGCGCTCGGTCTGCTCTGCGGCCTCGGCCTCCAGCGCGGCAAGGCCGGGCATGGCGGCTTCGGCGGCAAGGATCTCCTCCAGCTCGGGGCGGATCTTCGGGTGCGGCGGGGTAAAGATGGTGCAGCAGTCCTCGTAGGGCAGGATGCTGGTCTCAAAGGTATTGATATGGCGGGAGGTCTCGATGATCTCGGTCTTATCCATACCGATGAGCGGGCGCAGGATGGGAAGGTCTTGTGCGGCATCGGTGCACTGCAAAGCCTTGACGGTCTGGCTTGCCACCTGTGCCAGACTTTCGCCGGTGACCAGCGCTTCGCACCCCTGCTTTTTGGCGATCACGTTTGCAATGCGCATCATGCTGCGGCGCATCAGCACCGTGAACAGCACATCCGGAGCGTTATCCCGGATGTATTCCTGGGGTTTGGTGTAGGGCACCACAAACAGGTTGGCACTGCCGGTATACACGGTGATAAGCTGCGCCAGAGCTTTTACCTTCAGTTTTGCGCGTTCGGAAGTATACGGAGGGGATGCAAAATGGATGTGATCCAAAGCCAGACCGCGCTTTGCCATCCGATATGCCGCCACCGGGCTGTCGATGCCGCCGGAGAGCATATTCAGGGCGCGGCCGCTGGTGCCCACGGGCAGACCGCCCTCGCCCGGTACTTTCGGGCCGTGAATATACGCACCGTAATCTCGGATCTCCACGATCACCTTGAACTGCGGGTTGCGCACATCCACCTTCAGGTAGTTGTGCTTGCCCAGCAGGTAAGCGCCCAGCTCCCGCATCAGCTCCGGGCTGGTCATAGGGTAGGTCTTATCGGCGCGGCGGGCTTCCACCTTGAAGGTGCGGATGCCGTGCAGCTCGCTGCCCAGATAGTCCTCGGCGGTCTGGCAGATGGTATCGAAATCCTTTTCGCACACCACGGCACGGCTGAGCGCGGCAAGACCGAACACCTTGCTGACCCGCTCAAAGGCGAGGTCCATATCCACGTCCTCTTCCTCAGGCTCCATATAAAAGGTGGACTGGGTACAGTACACCTTGAACCTGCCCACCGTCTTAAGGCGGTAGCGCAGGATCTTCATCATGGCTGCTTCAAACTGGTTGCGATTGAGGCCTTTCAGGGACATCTCGCCCTGATAGCCCATAATAATTTCCTTCATAAATGTTGCATCTCCTGATGTAGGATTTATCATGGCCTCCGCTTTCGCTCTGGCCATATTCAGCGGATGAATTATTTTTATCTGTGAATGGAAAATGACCGCGGTCATTTTCCATTCACGCTTTCACAAATTGGGGTCGTGCAGGCAAACTGTATCTCCCCATAGAACGGCTGACAGCTTTCTCTTCGGACACGAATCGGGCCATTCCATCGCCCGCCCTATTGCCCTGCGGGCAACAGGGTCCCACCCCAGCGGACGGTCCTCAGAGAAACTGTCAGCCGTTCTGCGGCTTCCGTTTTACTTTCTGATCTTCTGCAAATGCTTCATGCCGTCCTCGAAGCGGTTGAGGAAGGCATCCACATCCTCCGGGGTGTTGTCGGCGCAGAAGGACACCCGGATGGCGGTATCGATGGCCAGCGGGTCACGCCCCATGGCTGCCAGCGTGTGGCTAGGCTGACCACGGCCGCAGGCGCTGGCAGAGGAAACGTAGATCTGCTCTTCCGCCAGAAAAGCCAGCATCGTCTCGCTCTTGATGCACATCTCGCTGAAGTTCAGCACCTCGGGCACGGCGTTCTCCGGGCTGTTGATGACCACCTCCGGGAAAGCCTTCAGCCCCTCCCGCAGCTGCCGGTTCAGCGCACGCATGGCGGTGTCCCGGCTCTTCATGGTCTTTGCCAGACGGGTGGCCGCTGCGGCCAGACCCATGGCGTAGGGCAGGTTTTCGGTGCCGGGGCGCAGCTGCCGCTCCTGCTCGCCGCCCAGATAGGGCGGCTGGAAGGCCTGCACCAGCCGGTCGGAAAGGTAGAGCGCACCAATGCCCTTGGGGGCATGGATCTTGTGGCCGCTCACCGAGAGCGTATCGATGTTGTCCAGCTTGATGGGTACACGCATCCACGCCTGCACTGCGTCCACATGGACGATGGTGCGGCTGTTGCGGCGCTTTACCTCGGCGGCAAGGCGCTCCACATCGTTGCGGGTACCGATCTCGTTGTTCACCATCATACAGGCCACAAGGATGGTGTTTTTGTCCACCCGCTCCAGCATAGCGGCAATATCCAGCGTGCCGTCTGCCCGGGGAGCTACCACGGTAACATCGTAGCCCTGCTTTGCCAGCCGCTCCAGCGGCCGCTGCACGCTGGGGTGCTCGAAGCCGGACACCACGATGCCCTTACCGAAGGTGCGGGTCTGCACCGCGCCCAGCAGCGCCAGATTGTTGCTCTCGCTGCCGCAGGAGGTAAAATACAGCTCCCGGCTTTTGCAGCCCAGCGTGCGCGCCACGGCGGCGCGGGCGGCATTCAGAGCCTCTTCACTGCGCGCGCCCGGGCCGTACAGGCTGGAGGGGTTTGCCCAGTGCTCCCGCATGGCCTTGTCGATGACGTCCGCCACCTCGGGCGCTACGATGGTGGTGGCCGCGTTGTCCAGATAATGTAACTGAGGGTTTTGCAGCATAAACGGATTTCCTGCTTTCTGTCGTTGTTTTCATAATAACCCAGAATAAGTATAGCACAAACCCTTGGATAACGCAAAAAATTTTCTGCATTTATGGGTGATTTTTGTAACTGTACCTCCTTGACAAACACCCCGGTGGTGTGCTATCTTTACAGCATAGACCGCATCCCTGCTGACGGAACCTTGTGGAGCACCACAGTGCAGAGGTGCATGGGATGTCAATGCCGACCGTCTGGGCAGCCTTGCGCAATTGCTGCGCAAAGCTGTCCTTTTTTGCTATCAAGGAGGATGTCTGATGAAAACCGATATCGAGATCGCGCAGGAAGCCAAAATGAAACCGATCACCCAGATTGCAGCCCAGCTGGGTCTGGAGGACGAAAGTGTGATCCCCTATGGCCGTTACAAGGCCAAGATCGACCACCGGCTGATCCACAACGCCAAAAAGCAGGGCAAGCTGATCCTTGTCACTGCCATCAGCCCCACCCCTGCCGGTGAGGGCAAGACCACTACCAGTGTGGGTCTGGCTGACGCCATGAACGCACTGGGCAAAAAGACCATGCTCTGCCTGCGCGAGCCCAGCCTTGGCCCCGTGTTCGGCGTAAAGGGCGGCGCTGCCGGCGGCGGCTACGCACAGGTGGTGCCCATGGAGGACATCAACCTGCACTTTACCGGCGACCTGCACGCCATTGGCACCGCCAACAACCTGCTGGCTGCCATGATCGACAACAGCATCCAGCAGGGCAACCCGCTGAATATCGACCCCCGCCGCATTACATGGAAGCGCTGCATGGACATGAACGACCGGCAGCTGCGCTTCATCGTGGACGGTCTGGGCGGCAAGGTGAACGGCACCCCCCGCGAGGACGGCTTTGACATTACCGTAGCCAGCGAGGTCATGGCCATCTTCTGCCTTGCCACCAGCATCTCCGACCTGAAGGAGCGGCTGTCCCGCATCGTGTGTGCCTACACCTACGACGGCAAGCCGGTGACTGCCGGTGAGATCGGCGCAGCCGGTGCCATGACCGCCCTGCTGAAGGACGCACTGGACCCGAACCTTGTGCAGACGCTGGAAAACAACCCCGCCATCATCCACGGCGGCCCCTTTGCCAACATTGCTCACGGCTGCAACAGCGTGCTGGCCACCAAGCTCAGCCTTTCGCTGGCAGACTACACCATTACCGAAGCTGGCTTCGGTGCCGATCTGGGCGCGGAGAAGTTCCTGGATATTAAGTGCCGCTATGCCGGTATTGCCCCCTCTGCCTGTGTGCTGGTGGCTACCGTGCGCGCCCTCAAGAGCCACGGCGGCGTAGCCAAGGCAGACCTGAACCAGCCCAATCTCGAGGCCGTCAAAGCCGGTGCCTCCAACCTGATCCGTCACATCGACAACCTGAAGAACGGCTTCGGTCTGCCGGTGGTGGTGGCCATCAACGCCTTCCCCACCGACACCGCCGAGGAGCAGGCCTATGTGGAGCAGGTCTGCGCCGAGCAGGGCGTGCCCTGCGTGCTGAGCGAGGTGTTCGCCAAGGGCGGCGAGGGCGGCAAGGCACTGGCTGAGAAGGTGTTGGAGATTCTGGAGGATCGTCCCATCCAGTACACCTACCCGCTGGAGATGCCCCTGAAGGACAAGATCAACGCCATTGCCACCAAGATCTACCGCGCCGACGGCGTGAATTACAGCGCCGCCGCCAGCAAGACGCTGGCCGAGCTGACCGAGATGGGCTACGGCAACCTGCCCGTCTGCATCGCCAAGACCCAGTACAGCTTCAGCGACAACGCCAAGCTGACCGGTGCGCCCACCGGCTTCACCATGGAGGTGCGCGAGGTGCGTCTGGCCGCCGGTGCAGGCTTTGTGGTGGTGATCTGCGGCAGTATCATGACCATGCCCGGCCTGCCCAAAAAGCCCGCCGCCGTGAACATCGATGTGGACGCCGACGGCAAGATCACTGGTCTGTTCTGATAAAAAAGTCCGATAAAACGCAAAAGGCGCTGTCCGCAAGGACAGCGCCTTTTATACTTTTCATTCCATTGTGTGGCTGCAAAGGTAGTCCACCCATGCGGCGTAGCCCTCCGGCTTGATGTGGTAACCGTCCGGCTGGGCGTAGCTTTCGATCAGGTCGCCGTTTTCGTCTGCCAGTACCTCCCACAGGTTCAGGAAGTAGCAGTCCTTTTCCAGCGCAATGGCGGCAAGTTCGTTGTTGATGCGGCACAGGCGGTCGCGGTTCAGCCCTGCGTGGTTTTCCTGTGCGCTCACCTCCGGCCGCACCGGCGTGATAGACTGCACATAGATCTTTGCATCCGGCAGCGCCTGACTGATCATGTCCAGCATCAGACGATAATAGGTCAGAAAGCTGGTGTAGTCGGTGTCCCGTCCCAGCACATTGCTGCCCAGCAGCACATAGACGGCCTTGGGCTGCTGGGCGGTCATCGCGTCCAGCGGAATCTCTGTCACGCCGTCCACCCGCTTGCAGCTGGTGCCGTTGACAAAGGCGTTGGGGCCTACCCCCTTATAGGCGCAAAACTGCGCCCCGGGCAGGCCGGTATCGTAGATCTGTAACCCCTGCGTCAGGCTGTCGCCCACAAAGCTGGCCTGCGCAAACCAGCTTTTTTCCACCGGAGCGCTGGCCGGCAGCGCCGCCATGCGGAAGTCCAGCGCCGTTTCCGTACTGTCCGCCAGCGTCTGCACCCGCAGCTGCCGCGCCAGCGGGTAGCTGACCGTGTTCCATGTGTTGTCCGTGGTCAGCTGCCGCAGAATGGTGTTCTGGCTCAGGGCGGTATCCACGCGCTCCCGGTGCAGCACCTTCCACAGGATGCCGATGGCGCCCAGCAGAGCCAAAAGCGCCAGAAGGGCAACGATGATAAACACCCTGCGCCAGCGCCGGTGCAGGATGCGCCGCCGGTATTCCTGATAATCTGCCATTGTCGTTCCCTCGCTTTGGGCCCGGAGTACGGGCTGTTCTATTTATAGTATAGCATAACTGCCCCCAACAGCAAGCCCCATTTGCCAAAAATGTGCCGCCGGTTTTGCACGGTGCGGGGCAGTTTTGGTGCAAAACAGACAGAGCCCTGCCGCAAACGCTTGCATCCTATAGGCAGGATGTGTTATACTAAGATGAATTAAATGATAGGGAGGCTTTCACGATGGCATATACACCAAAACTGACTTATAAAGGCAAGCCCCTCGTCCGCAAGGACAACGAGCTGTATTACGGCAGCATGACCGATCCCTATGTGCTGTATCTGCAGATTTTGACCACCACCCCGGTGGGCGAACAGCAGGTAGCCGACAAGGTGCACCTGATGCTGCTTTCTACGGATACCACCAAGGCACCGCAGGAGCGCGTAGCGCGTCAGACCACCAAGCACGGCCTGTACAATGCGCTGGACATCGGCGGCATCTGGCTGCAGAAGGCCAACGAGAACCGCTGAAGCAAATTAAAGTGAACAATGCCGGACAGTCTGCGGACTGTCCGGCATTGCGTTTTTTATAAGGAATTTTGTTTTAAATTGCAATTTGGGAAAATCTGCTGATTTTCCCAAATTGCCTCTTCACGGGCGATGAAGAAGCGTTTACTCCTCGGTCACCTCAAAGTCCAGCGGCTCGCCGCAGTTGGGGCACTTGGGTGCGCCGTCCAGCAGCTCGTCCTCTTCAAATACGGCGGTGCTGCCGCAGGCGGGGCAGGTCACCTCGTACTGCACAGGGGCGTCCTTGGCTTCGTCCTCGTCGCCTTCCAGTGCGACCTCAAAGGTCACGCCGCAGTGGGCGCAGTTGGCTTCGCCTGCATCCAGATCATCCTCGCTGACATAGACGGTCTCGCCGCAGGCGGGGCAGGCTACCTCGTAGAAGGGCTCGCTGGCGATGTCGTCATCTCCCGCATCCTCATCCTCGTCGGCTGCGTCGTCGTCCTCGTCCTCGGCATCCTCGTCCTCGTACAGGTCGGCCTCCAGATCCTCCAGCTCCTCGCTCAGATCGTTGATCTGGTCGTAGGCGTGGGTCAGATCCTCGTCCATGGCGGCAATGGCATCGGCCATCTCGCCCAGCAGTGCGGCCATGGCCTTGATGATCTTGCCCTCTTTGGTGCTCTCATCCACGCCCAGACCGTCCACCAGGCCCTGCAGGTAGGCTGCTTTCTTGTTCAGTTCCATCTGAAATGCCCTCCTAACTTATCATACAAAAAACCGGGCAAACGGTTGCCCGCTGCCCGGTATGCGACAAATGATCAGACGCGCTCCATATACTCGCCGGTGCGGGTATCGATGCGGATGTGATCGCCCTCGTTGATGAACAGAGGCACACGGATCTCGGCGCCGGTCTCAACGGTAGCGGGCTTCAGGGTGTTGGTAGCAGTGTTGCCCTTGACACCCGGCTCGGTCTGGGTGACTTCCAGCTCGATGAAGTTGGGGATCTCGACGCTGAACACCTTGCCCTTGTAGCTCAGCAGCTTGCACAGCTCGTTCTCCTTGCAGAACTTGAAGTTATCGGGCACATCGGCTGCGTTGACGGGGATGTCATCGTAGGTCTCGTTGTCCATGAAGTGGTACAGGTCGCCGTCCTCGTAGCTGTAAGTCACGTCCTTACGCTCGATGAAAGCCTGCGGGAACTTTGCGGTGGGGTTGTAGCTGGTCTCGACCACAGAGCCGGTGATGACGTTCTTGGTCTTGGTACGGACAAAGGCAGCGCCCTTGCCGGGCTTGACGTGCTGGAACTCAACGACCTGAAGAACCTGGCCGTCCTGCTCAAAGGTCACGCCATTGCGAAACTCGCCTGCAGAAATCATAGGAATTCCTCCATAAATTTAATCTCAGATGCTTAACGCATATCTCTATTTATTTTACCCAATCTGCCCCGGTTTGGCAAGGGGTTTGGGCAAAAAAGACGATAAAAACACAAAATCTTTTACGCCTTCCGCGCTGCGCGGTACATTTGCTGCATCGTCTGCGCATCCTCGGCCTGTGTGCCCGCGCTCTCGCAGATGACCACCGGGGTCAGCTGCCGCTGTGCCAGCAGCTCCATCAGGGGCTGGGGCTCCGGGCCGAACTGAGTATCGGCAAAGGTCCAGTGGCGCTTTTCGCCGCCCGCCGAGTACTCGATGCGGGAGAAGTGCACATGGAACTGCCGGGCGCGGTCATCGCCCAGCACCTCAGTCATGCGGTCCAGAATAGCGGCATAGTCTGCCTTGGTTCGGATGCCGCCCAGCGTTCGGGCGTTCAGGTGGCCGAAGTCGATGCAGGGGGTAATGCGGCTGTCTACGCCGCACAGCGCCAGCACCTCGTCCAGCGTGCCCAGCTGCCCCACCTTGCCCATGGTCTCCGGGCACAGGGTCAT
>CAKTCY010000042.1 GCA_934540955.1 uncultured Faecalibacterium sp. | reverse complement strand
AAGCGTGGTAAAATAGCCGGGTAAAGAAAGCAGCTACGGCCTGTGCCGCGCTCGCCTTGCGGGAGAATGTCCCCGGGCTATACCCGAAACAGCAGCCTATTCCTTTGAGAATGCTGCGGCTTTGTGTGAAATTTCGCGCGGCTGTCCAGAATATGGGCGGCCGCGTTTTCTATGCCAAATATTGCAACACTATGGATTTTGTTTGGAGGTGCATTCATTATCGCTACCGCTGGAAAGTCGAAGGAACTGGAGATCAACGGCCAGATCCGTGATCGTGAGGTTCGCCTGATCGGTGCTGACGGCGAGCAGAAGGGCGTTGTGTCCATTCAGGTGGCCATGCGCGCTGCTGAAGAAGCCGGGCTCGATCTGGTAAAGATCGCACCGCAGGCTGTGCCGCCTGTGTGCAAGGTGCTGGACTACGGCAAATACCGTTTTGAACAGCAGAAGAAGGAGAAGGAAGCCAAGAAGAACCAGAAGGTGGTCGAGGTCAAGGAGACCCGCCTTTCGCTCAATATTGACACCAACGACTTCAACACCAAGCTCAACCAGACTGCCAAGTTCCTGGCAGCCGGACACAAGGTAAAGGTTTCGATCCGTTTCCGCGGCCGCGAAATGGCGCACAGTGCTCTGGGCGCAGACGTGCTGAAGCGGTTTGCCGAGGCTCTGCCTCAGGCATCCACCGATAAGCCGCCCGTGCTCGAGGGCCGCACGATGTCCATTCTGCTGATCCCGAAACCCAATAAGGACTAATTTTAGGAGGAAACTAAAATGGCTAAGATGAAACTGAAGACGCACTCCGGCGCTAAGAAGCGCTTTAAGCTGACCAAGAACGGCAAGATCAAGCGCGGTCATGCATTCCGCAGCCACATCCTGACCAAGAAGACCACCAAGCTGACCCGTGGCTACCGTCAGCCCAGCTACGTTGATAAGACCAACGCAGCTACCATCAAGAGCATGCTGCCCTACGCCTAAGAGCGAGCCGCAGGCAAACACATTCTATTGAGATAACTAAAGGAGATATAAAAAATGGCACGTATCAAGGGCGCAACCATGACTCACAAACGTCGTAAGAAGATGCTGAAGCTGGCCAAGGGCTTCTACGGCTGCAAGAGCAAGCACTTTAAGATGGCCAAGCAGCAGGTCATGAAGAGCGGCAACTACGCTCTGGCTGGCCGCCGCATGAAGAAGCGTCAGTTCCGCAACCTGTGGATCTGCCGCATCAACAACGCAGTTCGTCCTCTGGGCATGAACTACTCCACCTTCATGGCTGGCCTGAAGAAGGCAGGCATCGAGCTGAACCGCAAGATGCTGTCCGAGATGGCCATCAACGATCCCAAGAGCTTTGCCGCTCTGGTCGAGACCGTGAAGAACGCCTGATAAAGACCTTGCATCGTGACGCCCGCGCGTATACGCGGGCGTCCGTTTTGTATCCGGGCATTTTTTGCGGCCAGGGAAACAAGGCAACGGGGCAGCGCCCTGCCGCAGAAATCTGCGGCAGACGCTGCCCTTTTTCTATTGTATTCAAAGCAAAAGCAGACACACCTGTTCGGGAGGGACTCATGGACGAAAAGATCACCAGCCGGGAAAATGCAAAAATAAAATACGCCTGCCGCCTTGCTTCCGGTGCAGCATTCCGCCGCACCGAGGGGCGTTTTCTGGCCGAAGGGCGCAAGCTGTGCCCGGAGCTTGCCCGGGGCGCAGAGCTGGAGACCCTGTTTTATACCGAAAATGCGCTGGAAAAGTGCCCGGAGCTTGCCGCTTTGCCGGGCGAGCACTATCTGGTAGAGGATCATGTGGCGGACAAGCTGGCAGACGTGGGTACCCATCAGGGGGTGTTCGGGGTGTTCCGCACCCCGGTGCACACCTTGGAGGAGGTGCGCCCCGGCGGGCGGTATCTGGCACTGGAGCGGGTGCAGGACCCCGGCAACGTGGGCACCTTGCTGCGCAGCGCGGCGGCCTTTGGCTTTGACGGCGTCATCCTGAGCGAGGGCTGCGCCAGCGTCTACGCCCCCAAGACCCTGCGCGCCTCCATGGGTGCGGCGGTGCGCATCCCGGTCATCGAGACCGGTGCCATGCCGCAGGCCATCGCTCTGCTGCGGGAAAAAGGCATCACCTGCCTTGCGGCGGCGCTGTACCAGTCCCAGCCCCTCAGCGCGGCAAAAGCCGGGTATCCCGGCGGTGTCTGCGTGGTCATCGGCAGCGAGGGACAGGGTCTGACCGACGAGACCATCGCCGCCTGCGGCAGCACGGTGCGCATCCCCATGACCGACCGGGTGGAAAGCCTGAACGCCGGCATCGCGGGCAGCATCCTGCTGTGGCATTTCCGGGAGGAGAGCCTGTGACCGGGCAGACCAGCCTGTTCCCGCCGGAGCCTGCACCTGACCCGTTGCTGTGCTGGCTGTGGCTGTCGCAGGTGCTGGGGCCCGCCAGTCTTCACGCCGGAAAGGTGCTGGACGCCTTTGGCGGTGCACAGGAGGCATGGGAGGCGCGGGAGACCGAGGAATTCCGGCAGGCAGCAGGAGATACAGCCTTTAAGCGTGCAGCACAGCTGGATGCAGAAAGCCTCCACACGCTGGTGATGCAGTGCGATGCTCTGCAGGTGCGCATCCTGCCCTTTGACGACCCGGACTACCCGCTGGCCTTTTCCCGCATTCCGGATATGCCGCTGGTGCTCTACTGCACCGGCGACCCCCGCTGGCTCAACGAGCCCGGGGCGGTGGGCATCGTGGGCAGCCGCAAGCCCACGGAATACGGCCTGAACGCGGCGGCGGATATCGGCGGCGAGCTGGCAAAAAACGGAGCCATTATCGTCAGCGGTCTGGCCGATGGGCTGGACAGCGCCGGGCACCGGGCAGCGGTGAAAAACGACTGCCCCACCATTGCGGTGATGGGCGTACCCATCGACCGTACCTACCCGGCAGCGAATGCCGCTCTGCGGCAGCAGATCGAGCAAAAGGGGTGCGTTATCAGCGAGTACCCGCCGTACAGTGAATATATTGGCCCCAACTGCTTTTTGCAGCGCAACCGGCTCATCGCGGCGCTTTCCTCGGCGGTACTGGTGGTGGAGGCGCGGGAAAAAAGCGGCACCATGTCCACCGTTGCCCATGCCGAGCGCTATGGCAAGCCGGTGTACGCCGTGCCGGGCAGCATCTATTCCCCCAATTCAGCGGGCACGAACGGCCTGCTGCGGGACGGACGCGCCCGGGCAGTGGCAGGTGCCGCCGACCTGCTGGCGGCGCTGGGCCTGCACACCCGGCAGGCAGCACCGGCGGCTGCAAAGCAGCCTGCGCCCCTGAGCGATACCGAACGCCGGGTGCTGGCGTGCATCGGGCCAAAGCCCGTGGGCATCGAGGAGCTGTGCGTGAGCACCGGCCTGCCCATGTCCGCGCTGCTGGGCACCCTGATGAAGCTGGAACTCACCGGCCGGGTGTACAAGCAGCCGGGGCAGCGGTATGTGCTGCGGTAAAATTGTGGAATATTTCCGCTGGTAAAGCACACAACAGCTGTGGTACAATAATATGAGCGAAGGACCGTGCATCCCTTTGGGGGCACGTTACAGATAGAGGAGAAAAGAAGAAATGGCGAAACTGGTTATCGTGGAGTCGCCTGCAAAGGCGAAAACCATCGGCAAATATCTGGGCGATGACTACGAGGTCACCGCCAGCATGGGCCATATCCGCGATCTGCCCGCATCTCAGCTGGGCATTGATGTGGAGCATGGCTATACCCCCCAATACATCAGCATCAAAGGCAAGGAAAAGCTCATCAAGGAGCTGAAGAGCAAGGCCAAACACGCCGACGGCGTGCTGCTGGCGACCGACCCGGACCGCGAGGGCGAGGCCATCAGCTGGCATCTGGCAAACATTTTGGGTCTGGACCCCCACGAGCCCAACCGCGTCACCTTTGACGAGATCACCAAAAAGGGCGTGAAGGAGGGTATGTCCCACCCCCGCGCCATTGACGAGGATCTGTTCAACGCCCAGCAGGCACGCCGCGTGCTGGACCGTCTGGTGGGCTACAAGCTCAGCCCGTTTCTGTGGCGCAAGGTGCGCCGCGGCCTGTCCGCAGGCCGTGTGCAGAGCGTGGCAGTGCGGCTGATCGATGACCGGGAAAAGGAGATCGAAAGCTTCAAGCCCGATGAGTACTGGAACGTGGACGCCACCTTGGGTGCCGGGCACAAGAGCTTTGTGGCACGCCTTGCCACGGATGCCAACGGCAAAAAGCTGCTGCCCAAAAGCGAGGCCGAGGCCCGCGCCATCGAAAAGGGCCTGGAGGGCGCAAGCTATGTGGTGAGCGAGCTCAAGCGCGGCAAGCGCGCAAAGCAGCCCACCCCGGCCTTTATCACCAGTACCCTGCAGCAGGAGGCCTCCCGCCGCCTTGGCTTTACGGCCACCCGCACCATGCGCGCCGCCCAGACCCTGTACGAAGGCGTGGATATTGCCGGGCACGGCATGATGGGTCTTATCACCTATATGCGTACCGACAGCCTGCGTATCTCGGACGAAGCTGTAGCTGCCGCCAAGGAGTATATCGCCGGGGCCTACGGCGAAGCGTATATCTGCCCCTATAAGCGCACATGGAAAACCAAGAGCGCCACGGCAGCGCAGGACGCCCACGAAGCCATCCGTCCCTCTGTGCCCTCCCTGACCCCGGACGAGGTGGACAAGAGCATCAGCGGCGACACCGCAAAGCTGTACCGCATGATCTGGAGCCGCTTTATGGCCAGCCAGATGGCAGACTGTCAGCAGGACACCGTGTCGGTCACCGTCAGCGCGGCGGATTACCACTTCAAGGCCAGCGGCTACACCGTGACCTTTGACGGCTTTACCGCCCTGTACGAGGAAGCCACCGACGAAAAGGAAAAGAAGGAAACCAACCTCCCCCCGCTGGAACAGGGACAGGTGCTCAAGCTGCGGGAACTGAAGAGCGAGCAGAAGTTCACCCAGCCGCCCGCCCGCTACACCGAAGCCACCCTCATCAAGGCGCTGGAGGAAAACGGCATCGGTCGTCCCTCCACCTACGCGCCCATCATCACCACCATCATCGACCGCGGCTATGTGGAGCGCGACCAGAAAAAGCTTAAGCCCACCCTGCTGGGCCGGGCTGTGGACGGGCTGATGCTGGAGCAGTTCCCCCACATCGTGGATGTGGATTTCTCCGCCCAGATGGAGAAGAATCTGGATAAGGTGGAAAGCGGCAAGGCGGACTGGCGCAAGACCGTGGACGACTTCTATCAGGGCTTTGAAGCCAGTCTGGAGCAGGCCGAAAAGAACATGGAGGGCAAAAAGGTCAAGGTGCCGGACGAGCCCTCCAGCGAGGTGTGCGACCTGTGCGGCCGCCCCATGGTCATCAAGGTGGGCAAGTACGGAAAATTCCTTGCCTGCAGCGGCTTCCCGGAGTGCCGGGGCACCAAGCGTCTGGTCAAGGACACCGGCGGCATCTGCCCCAAGTGCGGCAAGGGACGTCTGCTGGAGCGTAAGAGCTCCAAGGGACGCATCTACTACGGCTGCGAGTGCTACCCGGACTGCGATTTTATGACTTGGGATATGCCGGTGGCCACCAAGTGCGAAAAGTGCGGCAGCACCCTGTTCCGCAAGGGCGGCAAGCTGTACTGCGCCAAGGAGGGCTGCGGCTTTGAGATGCCGGTGCCCAAAAAGGATTAAAGGAAAGACTAAATGAACGAATACAAAGTAACCATTCTGGGCGCAGGTCTGGCGGGCTGCGAGGCGGCTCTCTGGCTGGCGGGCAAGGGCGTGCAGGTAGAGCTGTACGAGCAGAAGCCCATCCACTTTTCCCCCGCCCACAAAAGCGAGGGCTTTGCGGAGCTGATTTGCTCCAACAGCCTGAAGGCTGAGCGGCTGGACTCCGCCTCCGGTCTGCTGAAGGAAGAGATGCGCCGCATGGGCAGCCGGCTGCTGACCGCCGCCGAGGAGACCCGCGTGGCCGCCGGCGGTGCGCTGGCGGTGGACCGCGATGCCTTCAGCGCCGCCGTCACCCGCATGGTGGAGCAGTGTGAGAATATCACCGTCCACCGGGAGCAGGTGGAAACCATCGACGAGAGCGCTCCCATTCTGGTGGCCACCGGCCCCCTGACCGACGGCGCACTGGCTGACGAGATCGGACGCCTGACCGGAGATGAGCGGCTGCATTTCTACGATGCCGTTGCCCCCATCGTTACCGCCGAAAGTCTGGACTACGGCAAGGTGTTTGCCGCCTCCCGCTACGACCGTGGCGAAGCCGACTACCTGAACTGCCCCTTCAACAAGGCAGAGTACGAGGCTTTCCACGCCGCGCTTGCCAGTGCCGAGCGTGCCCCCCTGCACGACTTTGACACCGGCGCAGAGCAGAGCGCAAAGCCCGACCCGGACGCCCACGGCAAAAAGGCCGATACCGTTACTGTGTACGAGGGCTGTATGCCCATTGAGATCATGGCTGCCCGGGGTGCCGACACCATGCGGTTCGGCCCGCTGCGCCCGGTGGGTCTGGTAGACCCGAGCACCGGCCACCGTCCTTGGGCAAACGTGCAGCTGCGCGCAGAAAATAAGGAGCGCACCCTGTATAACATCGTGGGCTTCCAGACCAACCTCAAGTGGGGCGAGCAGAAGCGGGTGTTCAGCATGATCCCCGGGCTGGAAAATGCCGAGTTTGTGCGCTACGGCGTGATGCACCGCAACACCTTTCTGGATGCGCCCCGGGTGCTCAGCGCTCAGCTGTGCCTGAAAGCACACCCCAACGTGTTTTTTGCCGGGCAGATCACCGGCTTTGAAGGCTATATGGAAAGCGCTGCCTGCGGTCTGCTGGCAGCACGCAGCCTCTACGCCCGCTTGGAGGGCAGGCAGCTGCCCCCGCCGCCCGCCGATACCATGTGCGGCGCGCTGGTGCAGTACCTGACCACCGAGAACAAGAACTTCCAGCCCATGGGCGCAAACATGGGCATTCTGCCGCCGCTGCCCGCTGAGACCCGTCCCCGGGACAAGCGGCTGCGTTACATGGCACAGGCCGAGCGCGCTGTTGCCAGCTTCCAGCACTGGCTGGAGGAAAATGCTCTGTAAGGCAAACCACCTGAAAGGAGAAAACAGGCATGAAAATTATTGTGGACATGATGGGCGGCGACAACGCCCCGCTGGCTGTTCTGGAAGGCGCTGCACAGGCCGTTAAAGAGTACGGCGTGCAGCTTATCGGCGTGGGCAACGAGGCGCTGGTGCGCAAGACTGCCGCCGAGCACAATATTCCGCTGGACGGCATCGAGCTGGTGAACTGCACCGAGACCATCGAGATGTGCGACGAGCCCGCCCGCGCCATCCGCCAGAAGAAGGATTCCTCCATCGTGGTGGGTCTGAATATGCTCAAGGAGGGCAAGGGCGATGCCTTTGTCTCTGCCGGCAGCACCGGTGCGTTGCACGTTGGCGCAAGCCTCATCGTGCGCACCCTGCGGGGCGTCAAGCGCCCGGCACTGGCTACCATGGTGCCCGCAAAGCAGCAAGCTTATCTGCTGCTGGACTGCGGCGCCAACGTGGAGTGCCGCCCGGAGATGCTGGCCGCCTTTGCGGTCATGGGCAGCTGCTATGTGAACAAGGTAGAGGGCCGCAAGAGCCCCAGCGTAGCGCTGGCGAACAACGGCGCCGAGGAGAGCAAGGGCACCCCCGTGCTGCGGGACGCACACCAGCTGCTCAAGACCACCCCGGGCATCCGCTTTGTGGGCAATATCGAGCCGCGTGATGTGCCCAACGGTGAAGTGGACGTGGTGGTCTGCGACGGCTTTACCGGCAACGTCATCCTCAAGCTGACCGAGGGCGTGGCAAAGATGCTGCTGGGAATGCTGAAGCAAATGTTCCTTGCAAACCTTGGCGGCAAGCTGGCGTATCTGCTGCTCAAGGGCGGCGTTACCGACCTGAAGCACCAGATGGACAGCGAGGAATACGGCGGCGCACCCTTCCTTGGCGCAAAGCAGCCGGTCATCAAGGCACACGGCTCCTCCAAGGCAAAGGGCATCAAAAACGCCATCCGGCAGGCAAAGATCTGCGTGGAGAACGACCTGTGCGGCACCATGCAGTCCGCACTGGACGAGCTGGCCGCAGCACAGAAAACTGAGGAATAAAAGGGAGTAAAAACGACCATGAGCCATCAGTTGGAAACTATCATCGGTTACAAATTCAAAAACCCGGAGCTGCTGGAGATCGCACTTACCCACACCAGCTACGCCAACGAGAGCCGCACCCCGGTCAAGCACAACGAGCGGCTGGAGTTTCTGGGCGACAGCGTTTTGCAGATCGTATCCGCAGACTACCTGTTCCACGCCTACGCCGACCGCCCGGAGGGTGATCTGACCCGCATCCGCGCCAGCCTTGTCAGCGAGGGTGCACTGTTCCAGTTTGCGCAGGAGATCGGCCTTGGCGAGTATCTGCGCCTTGGCCGCGGCGAGGAGCGCTGCGGCGGCCGCACCCGTCCCAGCGTGGTGTCGGACGCCTTCGAGGCTGTGATTGCCGCCTTGTATCTGGACGGCGGCATGGAGGTGGCGCGCAAGTTCATCCTGCCCTTCATCACCGAGGGCAAGCACGCCGAGGCAGACTACAAGACTCGTTTGCAGGAGATCGTGCAGCAGAACCCGGAGGAGCGCCTGAGCTATGTGGTGGAAAGCGAGTCCGGCCCGGACCACGACAAGCATTTTGTGGTGGCAGTGCGCTTTAACTCCGACCGCGTGGCGCGGGGCGAGGGACGCAGCAAAAAAGCCGCCGAGCAGTGCGCCGCCAAGGAAGCACTCAAGCTGCTGGGCGTGATAAAGGAAAAGTAAATGGTATTCAAGGAACTGGAGATCCAGGGCTTTAAAAGTTTTCCCGATAAAGTAAAGATCAGCTTTGATACCGGCGTTACCGGCGTGGTGGGGCCCAACGGCTCCGGCAAGTCCAACCTTTCGGACGCAGTGCGCTGGGTGCTGGGCGAGACCAGCTCCCGCCAGCTGCGTGCCGCCGGTAAGATGGAAGATGTCATCTTCGGCGGCACCCGAAAGCGCAGCCCCATGGGCTTTGCGCAGGTGCGGCTGACGCTGGACAACGCCGCCCACACGCTGGACGTGGACGCGGACGAGGTGACCATCGGCCGCAAATACTACCGCTCCGGCGACAGCGAGTACACCATCAACGGGCAGGTATGCCGTCTGCGGGACGTGTACGAGCTGCTGCTGGATACCGGCATCGGCCGGGACGGCTACTCGGTCATCGGGCAGGGACGCATTGCGGAGATCGTGGCGGCAAAAAGCAGCGAGCGCCGCGAGATCTTTGAGGAAGCCTGCGGCATTGCCAAGTACCGCTACCGCAAGACCGAGGCCGAGCGCCGCCTGGCTGCGGCGGGCGAGAATCTGGAACGATTGCGGGATATCCTTGGCGAGCTGGAAAGCCGGGTGGGCCCGCTGGAAAAAGAGAGCGCCAAGGCACAGAAGTTTCTGGAGCTGAGCGCCCAGCGCAAAACGCTGGAAGTGACCCTGTGGACCGACGGGGTGCACCGCGCCCGGGAGGCCGTGCGCCAGCAGGTGCGGGACTACGAGACCGCCCAGACCGACTACGAGCGTTTTGACCGGGAGACTAAGGCCGCCGAGCAGGAGGCTGAGGAGATCCGTATGCAGGCACAGCAGCTGACGGTTGCTGTCGAGCGCCTGAATGGGGATATCCGCAGCATCACCCAGCAGATCAGCGGCTCCGAAAGCCGCATCGCCGTGCTGGAAAACGATATTCTGCGCAACGACGAGAGCGCGGCTTCCCTGCAGCAGGAGATCGCCGCCGGGCAGCAGGATACTGCCGAAGCGGATGCCGCCTTGCAGCGCCACCGCGCCGTGGCAAAGACCATGGAGGCGGCAGGCGAAAAGCTTGCGGCAGAGATCGAAGCGCTGAACGCCGAACTTGCCCGGCTGGCAGATGCCAGCACCGCCAGCGGTGCCCGCAAGGACAGCCTGCGGGCAGAGCTTGCCGACCGCACCGCAAAGCGCACCGAGGCACAGGTGGCACAGGCTGCCGCCGAAGCCGCCGGAGACACCGCCCGGCAGCGTCTGCCCGCGCTGGAGCAGAGCACCCGGGACGCCGCCGCGCAGCTGGAAGAGACCAAGCAGGATCTGGCCGATACTGTAAAGTACCGCCAGACACTGGAGGAAAACGAAAAGCAGCTGGGCAACATCCGCTCCGGTCTGGAGCTCAAGCTGCGCAGCCGCAAGGCCGCGCTGGACGAGGCCGATGCCGCCGAGCAGCGGCTGGGCAGGGAACTGGATGCCGCCCGGCAGCGCCTTTCGGTGCTGCGGGAGCTGGAAAAGAACATGGACGGCTACCAGAACTCGGTGCGCGCGGTCATGCGCGCCGCCGGGGCCCGCCGTCTGCGGGGCGTTCTGGGGCCGGTGTCCACCATCCTGAAGGTGGAGCCCGGGTGCGAGGTGGCCATTGAGACCGCGCTGGGCGGCGCGCTGCAGAACATCGTGGTGGAAAACGAAGCCGCCGCGAAAGCCGCTATCGCTCTGCTGCGCAACGACCATGCAGGCCGCGCCACCTTTTTACCGCTGGATACCGTGCAGCCCGGCGCGTTCCGGGGACGGCTGTCCGGCACGGCACGGCTGGCCTCTGCGCTGGTGCAGGCCGACCCTCGGTACGAGAATATCGTCTCGAACCTGCTGGGACGCATCATCGTGGTGGAGGATATCAACGAAGCCTCCCGCGTGGCGCGGGACAACGGTTATCACAACAAGGTGGTCACCATGGACGGACAGGTGATCAATGCAGGCGGCAGCTTTACCGGCGGCAGCGTGCAGCGCAGCGCCGGTCTGTTCACCCGCAAGCAGGAGATGGAGGAGCTGCGCCTGAAGGCGGCGAAGCTGCAAAAGGACTGCATTGCCGCACAGGAAAAGACCGACCAGTGTAAAGAGCAGGCGGATGCGCTGCAGGCAGAGCTGACCGCCACCGCCAGTGAGCAGATCACCGCCGCCAACGATCGGGTGCGTGCAGAGGCCGAGCAGAAGCGGCTGGAAGCCGCCGCTGCCCAGCTGGAAGCTGCCGTGCAGAACGCACAGCAGCAGATGGATGCCTTGCAGGCTGCCTTGAACGACAGCCGCGCCAAGGCCGATGCCGCCGCCTTGCAGCAGGCAGAGCTGACGGCGCAGATCGAGCAGCTGACTGCCGAGCTGAGCCGCATCGCAGAGGGCAGCGACAGCTTTCTGACCCAGCAGAACCAGCTGGCACAGGCGCTCAGCGCCAAGCGGCTGGAGCAGGTGACCCGCCGCAAGGACGCAGAGCTGGCCTACAGCCAGATCGCTGCGCTGGAGCAGCGTGCCAAGGACGCCGCTGCCCGCCGCACTGCGCTGGAGGAAAGCCTTGCCGCCCTTGCCGCCCGCAGCGAAGCCTGCCGCACCGAGATCGCAGCCATCCGCAAGGCCAAGACCGACAGCCAGACCGCCATTACCCAAAAGGAGCAGGCCATCCGCGAAGCCACCGAAAAGCGGCTTGCCTGCCAGCAGAAGGAAACGGAGGCGCTGGCAAAAGCCCGCACCGCCTCCGACAGCCGCGAGGAGATGGGCCGGGAGATGGCGCGCCTTGCCGAGCGTAAGGCCGCTGCCGAGACCGAGTACGACCAGACCGTGGCAAAGCTGTGGGACGAGTACCAGCTCTCGGTCAGTCAGGCCGAGCAGCTGTGCGTGGAGTTCGACAGCCTGACCGCGCTGCGGGCACAGGTGGCCGACCTGCGCGGCAGGATCCGCGCCCTTGGCAGCGTGAATGTGAGCGCCATCGAGGAGTACAAGGAGGTCAAGGCTCGCTACGATGAGTTGTCCCGTCAGGTGACCGACGTGGAGGAGAGCCGCAACGAGCTGAGCCGCATGATCGCAAAGCTTTCCGCCCAGATGCGGGAGATCTTTACCGACAGCTTCCGCGCCATCAACGAAAACTTCAGCCGCGTATTCACCGAGCTGTTCGGCGGCGGCGAAGCCAGCCTTGTGCTGGAGGACGAAAGCGATGTGCTGGCCTGCGGCATCGGCATCCGGGTGGCGCCGCCGGGCAAGGTGATCAAAAATCTGGAGGCCCTTTCCGGCGGTGAGCAGGCGCTGGTGGCCATCAGTATCTACTTTGCCATTCTGGCGGTGAACCCCGCGCCCTTCTGTATTCTGGACGAGATCGAAGCCGCCTTGGACGATGCCAACGTGGTGCGGTTTGCCCAGTATCTGCGCCGCATCAGCGATAAGACCCAGTTCATCGTCATTACTCACCGCCGCGGCACCATGGAGGCTGCCAACGTGCTGTATGGCGTGACCATGCAGGAGGACGGCGTGTCCAAGCTGCTCAAGCTGGATCTGGAACAGGTTGACGCAACGCTGGTTTCCTGATATAAAATAAACAGAAAATAGATAGGAGGACCACTATGGCGTTCTTCGGATTTGGAAAAAAAGAAAAAGATAAGATGAAAACGGGTCTGGAAAAGACCCGCACCGGCTTTTGGGGCAGCATTATGAACACCCTGACCGGCAGCGTCATCGACGATGAGATGTACGATGATCTGGAAGAGCAGCTGATCCTTGCCGACGTAGGCGGCGAGGTGGCGGTGCATCTGGTGGATAAGCTCCGCGACCGCGTGCGCGATAAGGGGCTGAAAACCGGTGAGCAGGCCGCAGATGCCCTGCGCGACATCATTGCCGAGGAGATGACCCCGGAGGCCGAGATGGCGCTGGACGGCAAGCCTGCCGTCATTCTGGTCATCGGCGTCAACGGCGTGGGCAAGACCACCAGCATTGCAAAGCTTGCCGATTACTACACCCGGCAGGGCAAGCGGGTCATGCTGGCCGCCGGTGACACCTTCCGTGCCGCCGCCAGCGAGCAGCTGGAGATCTGGGCAAGCCGCGCCGGGGTGCCCATCGTCAGCGCGGGCGAGGGCGCAGACCCCGCCGCCGTCATCTTTGATACGGTCAAGTCTGCCACCGCCCGGGGCTATGATATGGTCATTGCGGACACCGCAGGCCGTCTGCACAACAAGGCAAACCTGATGGCAGAGCTTTCCAAGATCAGCCGCAGCGTCAAAAAGGCCAGCCCGGAGGCCAGCCTTGAGACCCTGCTGGTGCTGGATGCCATCACCGGGCAGAACGCCATCAGTCAGGCCAAGGAGTTTTGCAAGGCCGCCGATGCCACCGGCATCATCCTGACCAAGCTGGACGGCACCGCCAAGGGCGGCTGCGTCGTGGCGGTCAAGCAGCGTCTGGGTCTGCCGGTGCGCTTTATCGGCGTGGGCGAGGGCATCGACGACCTGCTGCCCTTTACCCCGGAGGGCTTTGTGGAAGAGCTGCTTCCCCGGGAATGGAAGCACTAAGGGGGCGCGGAAAATGAAAATTTGTGCAGCCACCGGCAACGCCGGGAAGCTTCGCGAGCTGCGCCGCATTCTGGAGGCGCAGGGGCACGAGGTGGTCAGCCAGAAGGAGCTGGGCATCACCATCGAGCCGGAGGAGACCGGCACCACCTTTGCCGAGAATGCTCTTATCAAGGCCGAGACCATCTGCAAGGCCAGCGGTCTGCCCACCATCGCCGATGACTCCGGCCTGTGTGTGGACGCGCTGGACGGCGCACCCGGCGTGTACAGCGCCCGCTACTGCGGCCACCACGGCGACGACGAGGCCAACAACGATAAGCTTTTGGCTGCCATGCAGGCGGTGCCTGCCGGGCAGCGGGGCGCAAAATTCGTCTCGGCGGTGTGCTTCATCCTGCCGGACGGCCGGCACCTGACCTGCATGGGCGAGTGCCCGGGCAGCATCGCCTTTACGCGGCTGTGCGGCGACTACGGCTTTGGCTACGACCCGCTGTTCATCCCCGCCGACTGCGGCGTGGGCAAAACGGACAAGCGCCCCAACACCGAGAACCGCAGCTACGCCCAGCTGACCCCGGACGAAAAGGACGCCATCAGCCACCGCGGCAACGCGCTGGCAGCGCTGGAAAACCAGCTGCCCAGCTTTCTGGGGGAGTGAAGAGACGCAAGGGTTGCTGTGTTTGACCCGGGCGGTTGGTACTTTCTCTGAGGACCGTCCGCTGGGGTGGGACCCTGTTGCCCGCAGGGCAATAGGGCGGGCGATGGAATGGCCCGATTCGTGTCCGAAGAGAAATGTACCAGCCGCCCGCGCCACCTCCCGTGAAAAAGTAGAATTGAAAAATCCGCAGATTTTTCAATTCTACAAAATATAAAAAGAATTCCTCTGATATTGTCAGAGCGCAAGCGGAGACAATTCTAAATCGTTTTTTACCGGAATATCAACCTGAAAATAAAGGAGAAAAACTATGCTGACTAGCAAACAGCGCGCCATTCTGCGCGGCAAGGCAAATACCATGGACCCCGTTTACATCGTGGGTAAGGGCGAGATCGACGAGACCCTGATCCAGGGCGTGAAGGACTGTCTGGACGCCCGGGAGCTGATCAAGCTCAAGGTGCTGGAAAACAGTATGTACAACGCCCGCGAGGCCGCTACCAAGCTGGCCGAGGCTACCGGCGCAGACTGCGTGCAGGTCATCGGCTCCAAGTTCGTGCTGTATCTGCAAAAGAAAAAGGACAGCGCCTACGCTGCCCTGCTGAAGTAAGATGAAGATCCTTCTCTATGGCGGCAGCTTCGACCCGCCCCATAACGGCCACCTGAACAACCTGCGTGCAGCGGCAGAGCGCGTGCACCCGGATAAGATCGTGGTGATGCCGGCAGGCACCTCTCCCTTTAAGGAGGGGACGAATGCCTCCGGCGCGCTGCGGCTGGAAATGTGCCGGTGCTTTGCGGCGCTGGCGCAGGAGCCCGGGATGCCGCCGCTGAAGGTAAGCGGCTGGGAGGTGGCGCAGGCCGCAGCGGGCAGCCGTAATTATACCGTGCTCACGCTGGAAATGCTGGCGCGGGAAAACCCCGGTGCCGTGCTGTATCTGGCCATTGGCAGCGATATGCTGCTCAGCTTTGAGGGCTGGCACCGCTGGCAGGATATCCTGCGCATTGCGCGGGTGGTGGTCACCAGCCGGGATATCGGCGATGCCCCGGCGCTGCACGCAAAGGCAAAGCAGCTGGACCCGTCGGGCGGACGCATCCTGTTTGCCCCGGTGCAGGCGCTGCCCATGTCCAGCAGCCAGCTGCGGGCCCGGCTTGCCGCCGGAGAGGAGTGCGAAGCCGAGCTGCCGGAGGAAGTGCGCAGCGTTATCCGGCGGGAGGGACTATACCGGAACACAGAAGGAAGTAGCAGATAAATGGATCTGAAACAGGCAAAGGAGCTTGTGCGCAGCCGCTTGAGCGATAAGCGCTACGAGCATACCATCAACGTGAAAAAAATGGCCGTCAAGCTGGCCAAGCACTACGGCACCGACCCGGAGCAGGCCGCACTGGCTGCGCTTTTGCACGATGCCGCCAAGGAGCTGCCCAAGGACGAAATGCGCGCCATCATGCAGGCGCACCCGGAATACGCGCAGGGCGGCGAAGCACGCCCCACGCCGGTGTGGCACGGCATCTGTGCCGCCATTCTGGCGCGCACGGAGTGGGGCGTTACGGACGAAGCCGTGCTCAGCGCCATCGCCTGCCATACCGCAGGCAAGGCGGGCATGACCCAGCTGGACAAGATCCTGTATCTGGCCGATATGACCAGTGCCGAGCGGGACTGGCCCGGGGTGGAGAAGCTGCGCAAGCTGGAAATGAAGGATTTGGACGCAGCCATGCTGGCGGCGCTCAAACAGACCAACGGCTTTGTGCTGTCCGAGGGCAAGCCTCTTGACCCCGAGAGCAAGGCCGCCTACGAGGATATCTTAGCGCACAGCGGGCAGAATGAAGGGTGAAAAGCCGGACACCGGTTAAAAATGGTTCCGGCCATCCCCGGATAAAACAATTGCAGATTTTGCCGTACCATGCTATACTGAAGGATATGACAGGTCTGCAGGCAAAAAACTCTGCAGAGCAGTGAAAAGCTGGAGGATACAAAAAGCATGAGCCAGACGCCACGCCATATCAATACAGACCGCTCACTCAGCCGCCCGGATCAGGCGGCGCGCGCCCCGCAGGCTGCCCCGGAACAGAACACCCGCAGCACCGCCGGGGCGCAGCATACTGCCCCGCCCCGCCGCCCGGCACAGCCCGACATGGGCGGGGACGATGCACCGCGCCGCCGCAAAAAGAAGAAAAAGACCCCGCTGTGGCTGCCCTTTGCCATCGTGATGGGGGTGATCGCCGTGATCTCCGGTGTGGTGGTGTACGGCGTGAGCCTTGTGAACAAGGTGGAGGACAGCATCCGCCCGGCAGAAAGCGCCCCCTCCATCGTGGAGGAGATCCAGACTGCCGAGGAGTACAAGGGCGATGTGGTCAATATTCTGGTCTGCGGCATCGACTTTGAAGAGGGGCGCACCTACAGTGACAGCAGCTCCAACGACGGCATGACGGATATGATCCTGTACTGCCAGTTCGATATCAAGGGCGGTGCGCTGCGGATGCTGCAGATCCCCCGCAACACGCTGGTGACCACCCAGAACCGCAAGCTTACCCTCTCCAACGGCAAGACCTATGCCGTTTCCAACTACCAGATCAACTCGGTGGCACTCTCCAACGGCGGCAGCATTGCCGCGCTGGCAGATGTCATCTACGACCAGTACCACCTGCCCATCGACTACTATGTCACCATTGATATGCAGGCGCTGGTGGAAATGGTGGATAACTTCGGCGGCATCGAGGTATATATCCCCCGGGATATGTCCTACGGCGGCAGCAAGCTGCTGAAGGGCTACCGCAATCTGGACGGTGCCTCGGCGGAGTTCTTTGTGCGCTGCCGCCACGGCGACGGCTACGCAAACTCTGATATCGACCGCTTGAATATGCAGCGCTACTTCTACGCTGGTCTGTTCAAGCGCGCCCGCGCCATGGGCATTACCGATATCCTGAACCAGCTGCCGCTGATATTCAAGGACTATATCCACACGGATATGGATATCACCACCATCGCAAAGCTGCTGGCGTCCTTCCTCAAGATCGACAGCTCCAATATCATTCTGGCGCAGACGCCGGTGTTCATGGGCGTGCCCAACGTGGGCAAGACCGACTCCTTTGCCGGCTACTCCTGCGTGGTGCCGGATGCCGGCTCCATCGCAAACCTGCTCAACCAGTATTTCTGCACCTACACCGGCCCGGTGGAGGTAAGCGAGCTGCACATGGTCACCGACCAGTGGCCCCATGGCAGCGCATCCACCGATGCCAACGTGCAGTATATGGGACGCATCGATAAGGAATCCGACGACGCCATCCTCAGCGGCGATACCGACCTTTCCGGCGCTGTGACCACCGATGGTCAGGCAGCGGGCACCGGACAGTAACAACAGAAAACAAGGCCCTGCACACCGGGTGCGGGGATGTTCCGACAGAAGGGAGAAACACATGGATAATTTCAACGACAGCAAGGCGCTTGCCATTGAGATCGCCAAGATTCTGGACAAGAAGAAGGCGCAGGATGTGCGGGTGCTCAAGGTGGAAAGCCTGACCGTCCTGACCGATTATTTCGTCATCGCCTCCGGTACCTCCACCACGCAGGTGGCCTCTCTGGCCGACGAGGTGGAGTACGAGCTTTCGCAGAAGGGTCTGGAGCCCTACAGCACCGAGGGTCACGACACCAAGAACTGGGTGCTGCTGGATTACTCCAACGTCATCGTGCACGTCTTTGTGCCCAACAGCCGCGCCTACTATGATCTGGAGCACCTGTGGGCAGACGGCGAGCCGGTGGACATCTCGGAGTACCTGACCCCGGATAGCAGCATTGAATAATTAAGGCAAAAAGCTGTCTGCCCGAAAAAAGAACCCTCTCAGTCAGGGCGTCCGCCCTGACAGCTCCCCCGAGAGGGGGAGCTTGCGCAAAGGAGGGAAGGCTGCGGCCTGCACAAAACCTCTCCCCTTCGGGAGAGGTGGCATCGCGCAGCGATGACGGAGAGGGTTTTCTGGCAACGGCGGACGGCTTAAAAGCATACGCCCCCAAGCAACGGTATTTTGGTTAAAGTCTGGAGCTGATTACAAACATGAAGTATGATTACAAGGCTGTTGAAGCCAAGTGGCAGAAGGTGTGGGAGGACGAAAAGACCTTCCATGTCGAGATCGACCACAAAAAACCCAAGTTCTATGCCCTTGTGGAGTTCCCGTATCCCTCGGGTGCGGGCCTGCACGTCGGCCATCCCCGCAGCTACACCGCGCTGGACGTGGTAAGCCGCAAGCGCCGTAAAAACGGCTACAATGTGCTGTACCCCATGGGCTGGGATGCCTTCGGTCTGCCCACGGAGAACTTCGCCATGAAGAACCACATCCACCCCGCCATCGTCACCAAGAGCAACGTGGATCATTTCCGCAGCCAGCTCAAGGCGCTGGGCTTCTCCTTTGACTGGGATCGTGAGATCAACACCACCGACCCCGAGTACTACAAGTGGACCCAGTGGATCTTCCTGCAGCTGTACAAGCACGGTCTGGCCTACAAGAAGGAAATGAACGTCAACTGGTGCACCGGCTGCAAGTGCGTGCTGGCCAACGAGGAGGTTGTCAACGGCGTGTGCGAGCGCTGCGGCAGCGAGGTGGTGCACCGCGTCAAGAGCCAGTGGATGCTCAAGATCACCGCTTATGCAGATAAGCTGATCGATGGCCTGGACGGCTTGGATTACATCGAGCGCGTGGCCACCCAGCAGAAGAACTGGATCGGCCGCAGCCACGGTGCCGAGGTGAACTTCGGCACCACCGCCGGTGACACCCTGACCGTGTACACCACCCGCTGCGATACCCTGTTCGGTGCTACCTACATGGTCATCTCCCCGGAGCACGCGCTGCTCAAGGCATGGCTGGAAAAGGGCATCATCAAGAATGCCGATGCCGTCAAGGCTTATCAGGCCGAGGCTGCCCGCAAGAGCGACTTTGAGCGCAGCGAGCTGAACAAGGAAAAGACCGGCGTGCAGCTGGACGGCGTGATGGGCATCAACCCGGTCAACGAGACCGAGATCCCCATCTTCATCTCTGACTACGTTTTGTCCACCTACGGCACCGGTGCCATCATGGCTGTGCCCGCCCACGATACCCGCGACTGGGAGTTTGCCAAGAAGTTCGGCCTGCCCATCATCGAGGTGGTCAAGGGCAACACCCCGTCCAATCTGGACGAGGCTGCTTTTACCGATGTTGCCACCGGTACGCTGGTCAACTCCGGCTTCCTGAACGGCCTGTCCGTGGTCGATGCCAAAAAGAAGATGATCACCTGGCTGGAGGAGAACGGCAAGGGCCGCGATAAGGTCAACTACAAGCTGCGCGACTGGGTGTTCAGCCGTCAGCGTTACTGGGGCGAGCCCATCCCCATGGTGCACTGCGACAAGTGCGGCTGGCAGCCCCTGCCCGAGAGCAGCCTGCCGCTGACTTTGCCGGACATCACCGACTTTGAGCCGGGTCCGGACGGCGAGTCCCCGCTGGCACGCCACAAGGACTGGGTCAAGACCACCTGCCCCTGCTGCGGCGGCCCCGCAACCCGCGAGACCGATACCATGCCCCAGTGGGCCGGCTCCTCCTGGTACTTCCTGCGCTATATGGATCCCCACTGCAAGGATGCTCTGGCCTCCAAGGAAGCACTGGAATACTGGTCTCCGGTGGACTGGTACAACGGCGGCATGGAGCACACCACCCTGCATCTGCTGTACAGCCGCTTCTGGCATAAGTTCCTGTACGATATCGGTGTGGTGCCCACGGCAGAGCCCTACCAGAAGCGTACCGCCCACGGCATGATCCTTGGCCTGAACCCCCACAGCTTCGTCAACCTGCCCGCCGAGGAGCAGGAGAAGCTGCTCAAGGAGTACGGCAGCCAGAAGGCCGCCGAGAAGGCACTGGAGGAGAAGTACGGCGAGATGGCACGCCATCCCATCGTGAAGATGTCCAAGAGCCTTGGCAACGTCATCAACCCCGACGAGGTGGTGGACCAGTACGGTGCCGACACCATGCGTTTGTACGAGATGTTCATGGGCGACTTTGAGCAGGCTGCACCGTGGCAGACCTCTGCCATCGCAGGCTGCAACCGCTTC
>CAKTCY010000041.1 GCA_934540955.1 uncultured Faecalibacterium sp. | reverse complement strand
GCGCTTGCCGAGAGTGGAGTACCACCGCTCCTTGTAGGCATCCCGCCGACCGTCCGAGTAGAACCACACCCGGCAGACCCCGGCCTCCAGATTGACGAACAGCTTGGCCTCCAGCGTGGAGGTCTGCTCTCCGTACCAGCAGGTCTGCACCTGCTTCTCGTACTTCTTGGAGAGCAGCGTGTGTTCACAAGCGAACGCCGTGGACTGTGCAGCGGTGAAGCCCTGAGCCTTCAGCATATCAACCAGAACGTTCTTCATTACGGTGCCCTCCTTAAACATTTTCCAGTGCAGCACGGTCTAGATCGCGCTGGACGGTGAACTTGTTATCGACGTAGATTCTGAACTCGGCGACAGGCTCATCGCACATCTTCAGCATCGGGATCAGGTAGTCGTAGCAGCTACCATAGTAGGCGAGAAGTTCGGCCTCTTTGCGATTCAGAGAGATCTGATAGCGTCCAGTGTTCTTCAGGTATTTTGCAGTCATTTTTGATTTACCCCCGTCCTTTATTGTGTTTGTATATTACCATACACGCGCATTGTTTACAAGGGCTAAAGCGCACAAATAACAATGCGTGCGTATGGTTATTTTGTCAATAAATAAACCCCACCTTTTGAGGGGCGGGGCGATTTCTTACAGCAGTTCCTTCTTCAGAACAGCGACGACCTCAAGGGCCTCGTTCTGGTCCGCGATGAACTTCTGAAACTCTTCGGAATTCAGCGCACCATAGGAAACGGTCTGGATGGAGAAGTCCGGGGCTTTCTCGCCGAACACGTCCTCGTTGTAGTAGATCCTCGGGAGATAGCAGCCGCTCTCATACGGTTCGGTTACGGAGATGGAGTGTCGGGTACGACCATCGGCATAGACGGCATCATAGACGCAGACCTCATAACGACCGACCGTGTAGGTGTTGCTGGTGTAGTTGTTACCGTTGGCTTCCTTGTGAAGTTCCTCGACCTTAATCATTTTCATTTTGTTGCCCACCTTTCCTTTACTGTGGCTATATATTACCATACGCATGTATGGTTTTCAAGGTGTACAATGCACAATTATTGACTGTACTATGTTGTTTATATTGTCAGCGAGGCAAAAAAGAATAGGCACCCGGCCATCAATGCCGAGTGCCTATTTCTTCACCGCTCAGGGAGCGGCATGGTCAGGACGAAGAACGCACCCACGAAGTAGATCGTGGGGGGTTCGCCTGATTCACATTTGGTGGAGGCGATGGGAGTCGAACCCATGTCCGAAAAGAGCTCAGTGTAGGTGTCTCCGGGTGCAGGCGATCTACAACATTCCCGCCGCGCCACGCCGATCGTCAGGCTAGCGCTTTGGTAGCTTCATGAGTTCCTGCCGGTCCGCAAAGCTTAGGTCCGTTCAGGTGCTGTGTCTAAAGGACGCCCCGACCCCACACGACACAAGAGTGGGCGGAACGCGCAGCACTCAGGCTGCGAGCAACTGATAATTATTGTTGTCAGTTAATTTTTTTGGAGGAGTTATAGAGCAGTTCCCCCACTGCTACCCGCTGCCCAGACCTCGCTCCCCCCGTCGAAACCTTTACGCCCCCTTATAAAGCACATCTTGCGATGTGCGGAAAGCTTGGTTTTCTGCGGTGAGCCGCAGTCTGCAATTGGAATGCTTAATAATACTTGCCGTTGGACTTCACAGCCCGGTCAATGGAGCGCTTTGCATCGCGCTGGGCGGCATCGGCACGCTTGTCGTACAGCTTTTTGCCCTTGCACAAGCCCACTTCCATCTTTACGCGGCCATGCTTGAAATAAAGCGAGAGCGGCACCAGCGTATAGCCCTGCAGTTTGCACTGCTGGTGCAGACGCCGGATCTCGCTTTTGTGCGCTAAAAGCCGCCGGACGCGCATGGGGTCCTGATTGAACATGTTGCCGTGGTCGTAGGGGCTGATGTGCATCCCCTTTACCAGCAGCTCGCCGTTTTCAATATCCACCCAGCTGTCCTTCAGGTTGACCCCGCCGGCCCGCAGGCTTTTCACCTCGGTGCCCTTGAGCTCCACACCGGTCTCCAGCGCTTCCAGAACAAAATACTCGTGGCGCGCTTCGCGGTTGGTGGCGATGGTCTTGGTCGCCGGGCGCTCCTTTGTGGGTGCCATGCTGCGCGCCTCCTTTCTCCGTTCCGTTTGTTGTTTCAGTATACCATTTTTTCAGGGTAATGCAAGGGCTGTTTCTGACAGAATTGTAAATTTTTACAGATTTACAGCTCTCCCCGGCCGGAAAGTGCCCGGTACAGGGTGGTCTCATCGGCGTATTCCAGACTGGCACCCACCGGCAGACCAGAGGCAAGCCGGGTGACCCGGATGCCCAGCGGCTTGATGAGCTTTGCCAGATACATGGCGGTGGCCTCGCCCTCCACGGTGGGGTTCATGGCCATGATGACCTCCTTCACCGTGTCGTCCTTCAGCCGCGCCAGCAGCTCCTTGACGGTCAGCTGCTCTGCGCCCACACCGGCCAGCGGGTCCAGCAGGCCGTGCAGCACATGGTACAGGCCGTTATACTCCCGGGTGCGCTCAAAGGCCTGCACGTCCCGGGGCTTTTCCACCACGCAGATCACCGAGGTGTCCCGCTTGGCGCTGGCGCACACCGGGCACAGGTCAGCGTCCGTGTAGTTCTGGCAGATGCGGCACCGGTGCAGCCGGGTATGCGCGCCGCGGATGGCATCGGCCAGCGCCGCAGCGTCCTTATCCGACATACTCAGCACCTGATAGGCCATGCGGGTAGCACCCTTGCGGCCCACGCCCTGAAACTTGCCGAACTCCTCGATCAGCTTTTCCAGCGGTGCGGCAGTGTAGTCCATGCTATCTCCCCTTCCCGGCTCAGAGACCCGGAATGTTCAGGCCGCCGGTCAGCTTGCCCATCTCGGCCTCGGCGGTCTCGTCCACCTGCTTCACGGTGGCGTTGATGGCAGCAGCCACCATATCCTCCAGCATCTCGATGTCATCCGGGTCCACGGCCTCGGGCTTGATGGTGATGGACAGCACCTCGTGCTTGCCGTTCATCTTCACGGTCACCATCTCACCGGCGGCGCTGCCGGTGTACTCGGCGGCTTCCAGCTCGGCCTGCTTGCTCTTCATGTCCTCCTGCATCTTCTGAGCCTGACGCATCAGGGCGTTCATATCGGGGCGGCCGTAGCCTGCGGGCATTCTTGCTTTCATAATGGTATTCTCCTTTATTATAAACAATTTTTATCGCTTTTTGCGGGCGGTATCCTCAATGCTGACCTCTAGCCCCAGCTTTTCCAACGCCAGAAGGGACTGCTCCGCGTTGGAGGCGGTCTTTCCGGCTGTTTTGGGCTCGTAGGGGCCGATGGGCACCGGCACGCCGGATACCTCGGCGATCAGCTTTTTTATCAGCTTCTGGCTGTCCTTGTTCACCCGGATAAAGTCCCGGAAAGTCTTGCCTCCATCGATCAGCACGCGGGTGCCGTCAAAGTAAGCCTTGGACTTGCGCAGATACATATACAGCATGGGGTCGATGCCCTCCAGCTTCTGCACGATCTGTCCCCAGTACGGGAAGGGGTTCGTGCCCTGCTGCGCCACGCTGCGTGGCTTGGTCAGCACCGGGTCGGCGGGGTGCTCCTGCACCGGGGCAGGCGGCTCCTCTGCTGCGGGGACCGGCTGTGCAGGCTCTGCAGGGGCGGACTGCTCCGGCTGACTGACCGGCTCCTCCGGCGGCGGTGCCTGCGGGGCAGGCTCGTCCCACGGCAGGGCGGCATCGCTCTGCTGTACCGGCGGTTTCTCCGGCATGGGCGGCAGCTCGTCCGCAGGGGCGGGCGGCGCTTCCGGTGCGGCAGGCTGCAAAGGCGTCTGCTGCACGGCAGGGGCAGGCTCTACCACTGCTGCCGGGGTCTGGGGTGCAGCAGCTGCCGGGGCTGCCTGCACCGGGGCGCTGGCAAAGGGCTGCACCGCTGCCGCAAAGGGGCGGGGCGCTTCCGGCTGTGCCGTGCGGGCGGGGGCTGCCTGTACCGTTACCGCCTGCATCTGCTGGGGCGGCTCGGACAGGCTGAACAGTGCCAGTTCCAACTCGATGCGCTGGTCGCTGCCGCGGGTCATGTGCTCCAGCGCCGTGCCCAACGTGCGGATGGCGCGGATGGCCTCCCGCTGGCCCATCTCCGGGCCTTTTTGCAGGTACAGCGCCTCTTCCTCCGGCGAAACACCGGACAGCAGCGCCTGCCCGCCGGGCAGTGCCGCCAGCATCAGGGCACGGTAATGGGCGATCAGTTCCTCGGTCAGGCGCTTCACGTCCACCGACTGCTGCCGCAGCTGTGCCAGCTGTGCCAGCGCGGCGGCGGCGTCCTGTGCTTCCAGCGCGTCCGAGATGTGGAACAGGTAGCTGCGGTCGGTCACGCCCGCCATGCGGCGCACCACGTCCGCGTCGATCTTTGCGGTGACACCGGCGCAGGTGTCCAGAATGGACAGCGCATCGCGCAGCGCACCATCGGCCAGACGGGCGATCAACTCCGCGCCGTCGGAGGTCAGCTCCAGCTTTTCCTCCCCGGCGATATATTCCACCCGCCGTGCGATATCCTCCGGCCCGATGCGGGTAAAATCGTACCGCTGGCAGCGAGAGAGGATGGTGGCGGGCACTTTCTGGATCTCAGTGGTCGCCAGAATGAAGATGACGTGTGCAGGGGGTTCCTCCAGCGTTTTCAGCAGCGCATTGAAGGCCGCTGTGGACAGCATGTGCACCTCATCGATGATATACACCTTATACTGACAAGCACTGGGGGTGTAGGCGGTCTCGTCCCGCAGGTCGCGGATATCGTCCACGCCGTTGTTGGAGGCTGCGTCCATCTCCACCACGTCCAGCAGGCTGCCGTTGTCGATGCCCTTGCAGATCTCGCATTGCCCGCAGGGGTCGCCACCCTCTGGGTGCAGGCAGTTGACCGCCTTGGCAAAAATTTTGGCACAGGTGGTCTTGCCGGTGCCGCGCACGCCGGTAAACAAATACGCATGGCCTACGCGCCCTGCGGTGATCTGGTTTTTCAGGGCGGTCACGATGGCACGCTGCCCCACCACATCCTCAAACCGCTGGGGTCTCCATTTGCGGTAAAGTGCACGATACACGGCGATCTCTCCCCTTTCCCGGCCTTTGCGGCAAAAATAAAAGGACAGCGCTCGACGGGGTTTTGTCCCCGCCTTGCGTAACTCGGCATACGGATGCAGGCTTACTGAAACGCACGAACGCACTGCTTAAGGCTGCTTGGTTCCCCACCTGACCTGGTTCACAGCGAGCCCATCGTACAGGACCCGCATCCGTATGCCGAACCACGCAGCAGGCGCTGTCCGACACATCCTTGTGGATGCTAGGATATTGTACCATAAACCCCGCCGGATTGCAAGAGGGGCGCGGCTGGTTTTTGCCGGTGCAAAAACGCCGCGCCGGACGATTTAAAATGGCCTCCGCTGTGCTTTGGCCATATTCAGCGGAATTATGATTTATAATTTCGGGACAACGGCGCGTCTGCGGACGCGCCGTTGTCCCATTTTCACGGGAGCGGAGGACATTCCAAATCGTTCTCACAAAAAAAGACCGCCGCACAAAAGTACGGCAGTCTTTGAAAAATCAAACGCTATTCAGCCGTTTGGCAGTTCAGGACTGGCAAGCGGTGATCAGGCTCATCTTGTACACCTCGTCTGCGTTGCAGCCGCGGGACAGATCGTTGATGGGAGCGTTCAGGCCCTGCAGGATGGGGCCGTAGGCAGCGTAGCCGCCCAGACGCTGTGCGATCTTATAGCCGATGTTGCCGGCCTCGATGCAGGGGAAGATGAAGGTGTTGGCCTGACCAGCCACCTTGCTGCCCTTGCACTTGACCTGTGCCACCTCGGGAGCAACGGCTGCGTCAAACTGCAGCTCGCCGTCCACTGCCAGCTCGGGATCCATCTCCTGCGCCTTGATGGTAGCGTCGTGGCTCAGTGCCACGGTGCCGCCCTTGCCGGAGCCCTTGGTGGAGAAGCTCAGCACAGCCACCTTCGGGTCGATGCCGAACAGCTTTGCGGTGCGGGCAGTCTCCACAGCCACCTCTGCCAGCTTGGAAGCGGCAGAGACCTTGACCTCGCCGGTAGCCTTATCGACGGTATCGGTGTAATCAATGTTGACAGCGCAGTCGCCCATGGCAATGCGCTTCAGGCCCTCTTCGCCGCAGTCGCGGTCCAGAATAAAGCAGGAGCTCACCAGATGTGCGCCCTTCTTGGTCTTGACCAGCTGCAGAGCGGGACGGATGGTATCGGCGGTGGAGTAGGTAGCGCCGCCCAGCAGGCAGTCAGCCTTGCCCATCTTCACCAGCATGGTGCCGAAGTAGTTGGACTTCTTCAGCAGGGCTGTGCACTCCTCTGCGGACTGCTTGCCCTTGCGCAGCTCCACCATAGTGCTGACCATCTCATCGAAGCCGGCGTAGTTCTCCGGGTCGATGATCTCGGCAGCGGAAATATCAAAGTTACCGGCGGCGGCAGCAGCCTTGCACTCTGCCTCGTTGCCCACCATAACGACCTTCAGCACGCCCTCGGCCAGCAGCTTGCTTGCGGCCTCCAGAATGCGGGGGTCATTGCCCTCGGTGAACACGATCGTCTTGGGATTTGCCTTCAGCTGTGCTACCAGCGGTGCAAACATATCAGCCATTGTGATTACCTCCGAAATTGCTTTCCAAAATTTGCCTCCCGCGTCTGTTGGACACAAGGATGCCTTTCTTCTTTATTCTAGCACAGACGGCAAAAAGTTCAAGACAAAATTGTGTTTTTGTGCTATATTTTAGGGGAGAAAGCCTTGTTTTATTTGTGAATAAAATATCATACTGATTTTGAAGGAGATGTTCTCCATGGATATGGATACTTTAAAGGCCGAATGCCTTGCCTGCACCCGGTGCGAGCTGTGCGCCACCCGGACGAACGTGGTGTTCGGGCAGGGCGTGCCGGACGCCGAGGTGCTGTTTGTGGGCGAGGGTCCCGGCCAAAGCGAGGACGAGCAGGGTCTGCCCTTTGTGGGGCGCAGCGGCCAGCTGCTGGACAAATACCTGTTTGCCATCGACCTTGACCGCACCAAAAACTGCTATATCGCCAACATCGTCAAGTGCCGCCCGCCCCAGAACCGCGACCCGCTGCCCGCCGAGAGCGAAGCCTGTATGCCGTGGCTGCGGGAGCAGTTCCGGCTGCTGCAGCCCAAAATCGTGGTCTGCCTTGGGCGCGTTGCCGCCCAGCGGATGATCCGGCAGGATTTTTCCGTCACCCGGGAGCACGGACAGATCATTGAGAAGGGCGGTATTTTGTTCATGGGCACCTTCCACCCCGCCGCCCTGCTGCGCCAGCCCCAGAACAAGCCCGAGGCCTTTGCGGACTTTACCGTGCTGCGGGACACCATTGCCGCCGTGTGCGAGCATACCTATAATAGATAAGGACAGGAACCAACCGCACCGCTTTTGCATACTGTAAAGCAAAAGCGAGGTGTTTTTGTATGGAAAGTTCCGTGCATCCTTCTGTGGATTTCTTTTTGGGCGCTACAACGCCCGCCGGGTTCAAGGGCTACTTTGCGCCGCTGCGCCGGGAGCCCGGGATGCAGCTGGTGCTGCTCAAAAGCGGGCCGGGCTGCGGCAAATCTACCCTGATGAAGCGTCTGGCGCGCGCCGCGCAGGATAAAGGCGAGCCCATCCAGCGCATCCACTGCGCCAGCGACCCCGACAGTCTGGACGGGGTGGTGTTCCTACGGCAGAAACGCGCCATCATCGACGCCACCGCGCCCCATGTGGTGGAACCGGAAGCCCCCGGCGCAGACGAGCGGGTGCTGAGTTTGTACCACACCATTGACGCCGATGCCCTGCACCCCCACAAGGACGAGGTGACCGCCCTGTTTGCCCGCAACCAGCTGCTGCGCAGCCGGGCGGCGCGGTATGTGGCCTCGGCGGGCAGCCTGCTGCTGGACAGCCGCCGCGCCGAAGCGTGCAGCGCAAACTTTGAAAAAGTGCGCCGCTACGTCAAGCGGCTGTGCACCCGCCTTTTGCCCCGCACCGAGGAGATGGGCTCCGAGCAGCTGCGGCTGCTCTCGGCCATCACGCCCAAGGGCGAGGTGTTCTATCAGGGCACGGTGCAGGCGCTGGCAGACCAATGCATCCTCTTCCGGGACGACTACGGGGCAGTCTCCCGCCTGCTGCTGGAGCTCATCCGCGCCGAGGCGCTGGCGCGGGGCTACCACATCATCACCTGCCCCTGCGCCATGCACCCGGAGGATAAGATCGACCACATTATCATCCCCTCCCTGCGGCTGGCGTTCCTGACCGACAACCGCTGGCATCCGGTGCGGCTGTCTGCGGCGCAGACCGTGCGGTGCAGCCGCTTTGTGGATAGAGAAAACCTTTCTGCCTGCCGTGCAAGGCTGCGCTTCAACGAGCGCGCCGCTGCCGAACTGCTGGAACAGGCCTGTGCCCTGATGGCGCAGGCAAAAAGCTGCCACGATGAACTGGAGACCTATTACCGCACCGCCGTGGACTTTGCACAGGTGGATGCCGCAGCCGCCCAGTGCATGGAGCTGTTCGGGGTAGGATAACGTAAAAACGGAGGTGAAACGCCTTGGCAAGCATCCATCTGCCCATCCGGCAGCTGGTGGAGTTTTTGCTGCGCACCGGCAGCATCGACAGCCGCTTTACCGGCTTTGACCGCGCCAACGAGGGTGCACGCATCCACCGCAGGCTGCAAAAGGCCGCCGGGGAGGGCTATCAGGCCGAGGTATTTCTCAGCACGGAGCGGGAAGCCTGCGGCCTCGCCTTTACACTGGAGGGCCGGGCAGACGGCATTTTCACCGACGAAACCGGCACTGTGACCATTGACGAGATCAAGACCACCACTGTCCCCTATGAGGAGATCACCGAGGCGCTGAACCCCTGCCACTGGGCGCAGGGTATGGTGTATGCCGCCATTTACAGCAGCCAGCAGGGGCTGGAAGCGCTGGCGGTGCGGCTGACCTATTATCAGGTTGACACCGACCAGATTTTGCGCTTTACCCGGCAGTTCACCCGGCAGCAGCTGGAACAGTTTTTGCAGCAGCTTTTAACGCAGTACGCCCCGTGGGCGCAGCGGCAGCTGGACTGGGACACCCGGCGCAGCCAGAGCCTTGCGGCGCTGCAATTTCCCTTTGCGGAGTACCGCCCCGGGCAGCGGGCGCTGGCGGGCGAGGTGTACCGCGCCTGCCGTGCCGGAAAAAGAACCGGCTGCAAGGGCGGCACCCGCGTTTTTTGTCAGGCGCCCACCGGCATCGGCAAGACCATGAGCGCCCTCTTCCCTGCCCTGAAGGCCATGGGCGAGGGCTGCGGTGCAAAGCTGTTCTACCTGACCGCCCGCAACACCACCCAAGCCGCCGCCGAGGACGCGGTGGCGCGGCTGCGTGCTGCACAGCCCGGTCTTGCCCTGCGCAGCGTGACCCTGACCGCCAAGGAAAAGGCCTGTCTGCACCCGGACGCCGAAGGACACCCCGCCTGCCTGCCGGAGGTGTGCCCCTTTGCCAACGGCTACTACGACCGCCGCAAGGATGCGCTGGCGGCTTTGCTGGACGGCAGCGGCAGTTTCAGCCGCGCCGCGCTGGCAGACACCGCCCGGCAGTTCTCGGTGTGCCCCTTTGAGTTGGGGCTCGATCTGAGCGAGTGGTGCGATGTGGTCATCGGGGACTACAACTATCTGTTTGACCCGGTGGTGCACCTGAAGCGCTTTTTTGACGCCGCCGGGGACTGGCTGTTCCTCATTGACGAGGCGCACAACCTGCCGGACAGAGCCCGCGCCATGTACTCGGCGCAGTTTGCCAAAAGCAGCCTGACCGAGGCAAAGCGAGTGCTGGGCAAGGGCAAAAGCAGCCTGAAAACCGCGCTGACCAAGGCGGATAAAGTCTTTCTGGCGGCGCGCAAGGCCTGCGCACAGGCTGCGCCCCGCACAGGCGCCGAACCTGCCGGGGAGACAGAGCCTGCACAGGTAAGCCTTTTGCCCGCCGAAGCTGCCCCGGACTTTGCCCTGCCGCAGCCGCTGTACGCCCGGGATGGCACCGTGTTTTTGCAGCAGCTGCCCGCTGCTTTGCCCGCTGCACTGCGGGCGGTGCACACCCCTTTACAGGACTGGCTGGAACAAAACCCCGAGGACCCCGCCCACGCGCAGCTGTTGGAGTTATACTTTGCCTTGCAGGACATCGCCCGCGCGGCAGACCGGTACGACAGCCATTTTGTCACCCAGCTCACCGCCCGGGGCAGCGAGCTGGAGCTGCACCTGCTCTGCTTAGACCCTGCACCCTTTGTGGACGCCAGTCTGGCGGCAGGGCGCAGCGCGGCGCTGTTCAGCGCCACCTTGACCCCGCCCGCTTTCTACCGCACTGTGCTGGGCTGCACCGATGCCCGGGCGGTGGCGCTGCCAAGCCCTTTCCCGCCGGAAAATCTGGGGCTGTTCTGCCTGCCGGGCATCTCCACCCGCTACCGCCAGCGGGAAGCCAGTGTGCCCGCCGTAGCCGATGCGCTGGCGGCGCTGGCAAAGGGCAAGACCGGCAACTATCTGGCGTTTTTCCCCAGCTACGCCTATTTGCAGCAGGTGTACGAGGCCTTTGCCGCCCGCTGGCCGGACATTCCCACCCTTGTGCAGCAGCGCAGCTTGGACGATGCCGGGCGCGCGGAGTTTCTGGCACAGTTCGCGCCCCACCCCGCCGAAACGCTGCTGGGCTTTGCCGTCATGGGCGGCATCTTCGGCGAGGGCGTAGACCTTGTGGGCGACCGGCTCATCGGCTGCGCCATTGTGGGCGTGGGTCTGCCGCAGGTGAACCCCCGGCAGGAGATGCTGCGCCGCTATTACGAGGAGCAGTCCGGCTGCGGCTTCGACTACGCCTACCGCTACCCGGGCATGAACAAGGTGCTGCAGGCCGCCGGGCGGGTGGTGCGCACCCCGCAGGACAAGGGCGTAGTGCTGCTTTTGGACGACCGCTTTGCGCAGCCCGACACCGCCCGCCTGTTCCCGCCGCACTGGCAGCACATCCGGTATCTGCCCGGCACCGCCGCGCTGGAAACGGCGCTGGCAGCGTTCTGGGATGTATAAAACTGTAAAAGGAGTTGTTGCATTCTGCGCAACAGCTCCTTTTACTATGACCTTAATACTCCACGCCCTTCCGTGCGGCGACGCCCTTCTGGTAGGGGTGGCGGCGGCAGCACATCTCGGTGAGGTAATCTGCGGCGTCCAGCATCCACCCGGGGGCTGCGTGGGCAGTCAGGACGCACTCCTGCCCGGCGGGACGGTGCAGCACCGCCTGCTGCAGCAGGGCTTTGTCCACCATGTCCAGCTCCCATGCGCTGCCGGCTTCGTCCAGCACCAGCAGATCACAGGGCTGCGCCAGCGCCGCCGCAAGGTTTTTGTTCTGCAAAGCGCGGGTAGCGGCCTTTTCGGCTTCGTTCATCTGAAAGACGAATTTCTGCCCGGCCTTGCCCCGGTAAACGGTGGCGCCCAGCTGCTCCAGCAGCGGGATCTCCCCGCTCTGCCCGCCCTTTAAAAACTGCACGATGACCACACGCTTTCCGCTGCCCAGTGCCCGCATGGCAAGCCCCATGGCGGCTGTGGTCTTGCCCTTGCCGTCGCCGTAATACAGATGCAAAAGGCCTAAGCTTTCCATCGTTCTTCTCCTTTTTTGTAGCAAAAGGCATCCGCAGCCCTGCACTTGGCAGAACGGCTGCGGATGCCTTATCATTTACGCTTTTCTTTTACTGGTACAGCGGGAACTCCCGGGTCAGGCGCAGGACGCGGGCGCTGATCTCGTCCTTCTTTTCCTCATAGTGCCAGATGCAGTCTGCAATGCAGTCCGCGATCACCTGCATCTCGGCTGCGCCCATGCCGCGGGTGGTGACAGCCGGGGTGCCCAGACGCACGCCGGAGGTCACAAAGGGGCTGCGGGTCTCGCCGGGGACGGTGTTCTTGTTGGCGGTGATGTGCACGCTGTCCAAACGCTGCTCCAGATCCTTGCCGGTGCACTCCTCGTCCCGCAGGTCGATGAGCATCAGGTGGTTGTCGGTGCCGCCGGATACCAGCTTGACCCCGCGCTGCTGCAAAGCCGCAGCCAGTGCCTGTGCATTTTCCACGATCTTACGGGCGTATTCCTTGAACTCCGGCTTCAGTGCCTCGCCAAAGCAGACGGCCTTTGCCGCGATCACGTGCTCCAGCGGGCCGCCCTGCGTGCCGGGGAACACTGCCGAGTTGATGCGCTTGGCAATGATGGGGTTGTTAGTCAAAATCAGGCCGCCGCGGGGGCCGCGCAGGGTCTTGTGGGTGGTGGTGGTCACTACATCGGCGTAGGGCACGGGGCTCTGGTGCTGACCGCCCGCCACCAGACCGGCAATGTGCGCCATATCCACCATCAGGTATGCGCCGTAGCCGTGGGCGATCTCGGCCAGCTTTTCAAAATCGATGGCGCGGGGGTAGGCGGAAGCGCCCGCCACCAGCATCTTGGGGCGCACCTTGCGCACCTGCTTTTCCAGCTCGGCGTAGTCGATGACGCCGTCTGCGCCGACGCCGTAGGAGATGAAGTGGTAGTTTTTACCGGACATATTCACCGGGGAACCGTGGGTCAGGTGACCGCCCTGCGAAAGGTCCATGCCCATGACGGTATCGCCCAACTCCAGCAGGGCAAAATACACGGCAAGGTTGGCCTGTGCGCCGGAATGGGGCTGGACGTTGGCGTACTTTGCCCCGAACAGCTGGCAGGCGCGCTGGATGGCAATATTCTCCACCTCGTCCACATAGACGCAGCCGCCGTAGTAGCGCTTGCCGGGCAGACCCTCGGCGTACTTATTGGTCAGCACGCTGCCCATCGCTGCCATCACGGCGGGCGAAACGATATTCTCGCTGGCGATCAGCTCAATATTCTCGCGCTGCCGGGTCAGTTCCCGCTCCATGGCTGCGCCCAGCTCCGGGTCGGCGGCATTGACCATGCCGATGGTGTCCATCATATCCTTGTACATTTTACTTGCCCCTCTCCACAAAATGTTGTAGGTCCTCGCAGCGCAGCGCCCGCACGGCGCTTGTTGCTATAAGATAATCATAGCAGAAAGCGGCGGCGGCTTCAATCCTCTTTTCGCCAAAAGGCTTGCTTTTTTTGTCTGAAGTGTTTATTATGTTTGTATAAAAATGCGCTGCCGATTTTGTATATTTTTCAAGTATCCTCCCCCACAGGTGAAGCGAGGTGTTTTGTATGACCATTGCCGAGGAAAAACAGGCGCAGCGCGCCGCAGGCCGTGCCGCCCGCAAAGCGCTGGATGCGCCGCAGCGCGCCGCCGCCAACGCGGCGCTGTGCCGCCGGGTGCTGGAGCTGGACGCCTACCGCGCCGCCCATACCCTTTTGCTCTACGCAGCCTTTGGGGGCGAAGCCGACCTTGCCGCCGTGGCTGCCGAAGCCGCCCGGCAGGGCAAGACGGTGGCCTACCCGGTGTGCGGCGAGGGCTTTACCCTTACCGCAGCCGTGCCGGGCGCGGACGGCTGGGCGGTGGGACAGTACGGCATCCGCACGCCGGTGCCGGAGCGCTCTGTCCTTTTGCAGCCGGAGAAGCTGGAGTTGGTGCTGGTGCCCTGCACCGCCTTTGACGCAGACTGCTACCGGGTGGGCATGGGCAAGGGCTACTACGACCGCTACCTGCCCCGCTGCACCCGGGCGGTGAAGATCGGCATTGCATTGGAGGTTCAGCGCGTCCCCCGTGCCGCCGTGGACGCCCACGACCAGCGGCTGGACGCCTTTGTAACAGAGAGGGGTATCTACACATGGAAATGATCGATTTGAGCTGCACCCAGTTTCTGGCACAGCTTTCCAGCAAAGCGCCCACACCGGGCGGCGGCGGCACGGCCGCGCTGGTAGGCGCTGCCGGTGTGGCGCTGGGCAACATGGTGGGCTGCCTGACCACCGGCAAAAAGAAGTACGCCGCCGTGGAAGCGGACATTCAGGCGCTGAACGCCCGGGCCAGTGCCCTGCGGCTGGAGCTGGAGGCGCTGGTACAGGCCGATGCCGACGCCTTTGCGCCGCTGGCTGCGGCCTACGGTCTGCCCAAGGACACCCCGGAGCAGGCGGCGCACAAGGCCGCTGTGCTGGAAGCCGCGCTGGACGGTGCAAGCGCCGTGCCGCTGCAAATTATGGAAAAGTGCGCCGAGGGCATCGCGCTGGCTGAGCAGTACGCCGCCAAAGGCAGCGTGCTGGCGGTGTCGGACGCGGGCTGCGCCGCCGTGCTGTGCAAGGCTGCCTTGCAGGCCGCAAGCCTGAATGTGTTCATCAACACTAAGCTGATGGCAGATCGCGCCCGCGCCGCGGCACTGGACGCCCGGGCAGACGCATTGCTGGCAGAGTTTGTGCCCCGGGCAGACGAAATATTCACCGCCGTCAGCGGGAAACTTCGCAATAAATAATATCATAAATGAGGGAAAGTATATGGCAACGATTTTAAAAGGCGCGCCGGTAGTGGCCGCCATGAACGAGCGCAATGCGGCGCTCTGCGAGCAGCTGAAAGCCAAGGGCATCACCCCCACGCTGGCCGTGGTGCGGGTGGGCGAGCGGGAGGACGACCTCTCCTACGAGCGGGGCGTGATGACCCGCTGCGGCAAGGTGGGCGTCGCCGTCCGGCAGTTCGTGCTGCCCGCCGACGCCACACAGGAGCAGCTGCTCCGGGTATTGAACGAGGTGAACACCAATGACGGCATCCACGGCTGTCTTTTGTTCCGCCCGCTGCCCAAGCAGTTCGATGACCGCACCGTCCGCGCCGCCCTGCGCCCGGAAAAGGACATCGACGGCATTACGGACGGTTCGCTGGCCGGGGTGTTCACCAACACCGATCTGGGCTATGCTCCCTGCACCGCGCAGGCCTGCATGGAGATCTTGAAGTATTACAACGTTCCCCTTTCCGGCAAGCGTGCCGTGGTGGTGGGGCGCAGCCTTGTGGTGGGCAAGCCCGCCGCCATGATGCTGGACCGGGAGAACGCCACCGTCACCCTGTGCAACTCCCGCACCCGGAACCTGCCGGAGGTGTGTAAACAGGCCGACATCGTGGTGGTGGCCATGGGCAAAATGGGCGCTGTGGGCGCAGACTGCCTGCGGGCAGGCCAGACGGTCGTGGACGTGGGCATCCATGTGAACGAGGAGGGCAAGCTTTGCGGTGACGTGCAGTTTGTCGCCGCAGAGCCGGTGGTGGACGCCATCACCCCCGTGCCCGGCGGCGTGGGCACCGTGACCACCTCGGTGCTGGTAGGCCATGTGGTGCAGGCGGCGGGCAAAGGAATTACCCCTTCCGTCACGGCTGCGCCGTGACACCTTCCCCAAGGGGACGGCTTTTCGCACTGACCGGAAACTTTGCGGTACCTCCATAAGGCGTCCCCTTGGGGGAGCTGGCGCGTTAGCGCCTGAGGGGGTATTAAGGAGCATCATCATGCCATTACCGTATCAAGAAAAACTGACTCCCCGTGCCAGAGAATTGCGAAAAAAAGCAACAAAGCAGGAAAACCATCTCTGGTATGACTATTTAAAGGATTATCCCATTCGCTTTAAACGGCAAAAGCCCATCAGCAGTTTTATCGCCGACTTCTACTGCCATGCCGCCAGACTGGTGGTAGAGCTGGACGGTTCTCAGCACTACGAGGAGCAGGGGCTTATCTACGATAAAGAGCGCGCGGCTGTTCTGGAACAGTATGGCGTAAAAGTCCTGCGCTTTTCGAACTTGGAGGTCGAGCGCAATTTTCAGGGCGTTTGCACGGCAATCGACTTAGCCGTCCGTGAACGTGCAGCGCAGCTTTCTACTCCCCAATAACAAAAAAGCACCCTCAGGCGCAACGGTCTGAGGGTGTTTCTCTTTGGTTTTATTGTGTGCTGCTCAGCCCCGCACAAGGAGCAGCAGCAGAGCCGAGGCCACGCACTGCATAATGAGCCAGCGGGCTACCACCTGCTCGTCGCTCCAGCCCTTGCGCTTGCGCACATGGTCGTGGAGGGGGGTCAAGGTGTTTTTCAGGATCCAAATGTGCAGAAAACGCTTCAGGCTGATCTTCAAAATGCCCAAGCTGCCGTCCGCGATGAACACGATAGCCGCCAGCAGGAAGGCGAACGGGTGGCCGCACTTGAGGGACAGCATGGCGATGAAAAAACCCATAGCGCGGCTGCCGGCATCGCCCATCAGCAGGCTGGAGGGCTTGGCGTTGAGCCACAGGTAGGCCAGCAGCGCACCGATGAACACCACACCGGCGGTGGCGTAGGTGCCCAACTCGGTCTTATAGGCCAGCAGGTAGGTGCCGATGGTCACCACTGCCAGACTGGCGGAAAGGCCGTCCACACCGTCGGTGCAGTTGACCACGTTGATGCTTGCCCAGATCAGGATGACGATGAGCAGCAGATACACCGCGTAGGGCAGCGTGAAGCTCCACTGCAAAAAGTGCACCCCGCAGCCGTTGAAGTTCAGGTAGGTCACTCCCGCCAGCACCGCAATGACAAAATCAATGATGCCCTTTTTGTACTCGTTCCACGCGGTCTCGGCGGCATCGTCCAGATAGCCGGAGAGCATGGAAGCGATAAGCAGCACATTATACACCACATACTCGGTGGTGAAGGGCAGAAACGCCAGCGACACCAGCGCGATGCACAGCACAAAGATCAATCCGGAGCCGCGCGCCTTGCCCTTGGAAAGCTCGCCGTTCACCGCAAAAGCGCGGCCATGGTCGTGGGGCAGTTTATCGCGGAAAATGGAATCCGTCAGGGCGGTCAGGGCAAACGCCAGCAAAAATGCCATGGCATCCACGCCCCGCTGCCCGATGACAGAGGTGAGCATTTGGATCATAAGATAACATTCCTCTTTCTTTCTGTATAGTACGTTGTGAGTGTATCACGCCCTTGCCCAAAAATCAATCCCGGCGGCAAAATTCGCTGCGGATTGACTTTTTTCCCGCTGCTCTTTATAATAGTATATTAGTCTGTATTTTCACCCGCAACGCAGGAGGTTCCATGTCCATTACCCTTGAGCAGCTCTCTGCCCGGATGCGGCAGGGCGAGCAGGTGCCGCTGCGCCACACCGCACAGGTGGCGCTGACGCTGAGCATCCCTTCCATTTTGCAGCAGATCGTAGTTACCGCCATGGAGTACATCGATGCCGCCATGGTGGGGCATATCGGCGCCGCCGCAACAGCCTCCATTGGCATCGTCAGCTCCAGCACATGGCTGCTGCACGGGATGCTGGCCGGGCTGTGCATGGCGTTTTCCATTCAGGTGGCGCAGTATTTGGGCGCAGACCGCCAGCAGGACGCCCGGGGCGTGCTGCGGCAGTCCATGCTGTTCAATTTAGCGGTGGGGCTTGCCGCAGCAGCTTTCGGCGTGGGCATCAGCCGGTTTCTGCCCGGGTGGCTGGGCGCAGACACGGCACTGCAGGCAAATGCTTCGGCCTATTTTGCAATATGGTCGGCTTCCCTGCCCTTTGTCATGGCTATGGGCACCTATGCCGCCATGCTGCGCTCCACCGGCGATGCCCTGACCCCCGGCCTGATCAGCGTGTTCACCTGCGTGCTGGACATCATCTTCAACTTTTTCCTCATCAACCCCACCCGGGAAATGACAGTGTTCGGCCAGAACCTCACGGTCTGGGGTCTGGGCTGGGGCGTGCCGGGCGCGGCGCTGGGCACAGCCCTTGCCAACGCCGTGGGCGGTACGCTGGCGCTGGGCGTTCTGCTGCTGCGGGACGGCCCGCTGTGCATCCGCAAACCCGGCTCGTGGCGCATTACCCGCGCCTGCCTGCACAACGTGTGGAAGGTGGGCGCACCGCTGGCGGCAGAGCGCGCCGCCCTGTCCTCGGCACAGGTGCTGCTGGTGCGCATCGTGTCCGGGCTGGGCACCACCGCCATTGCCGCCAACAGTCTGGGCGTCAGCGCCGAGAGCCTGTGCTACATGGCGGGCTACGGCATTCAGGACGCCGCCCTTGCGCTGGTGGGACAGGCTGTGGGCGCAAACCGCCGGGACATGGCCAAGCGCTTTGCGTGGCTGTGCACCGCCATGGGCATGGGCATCATGGCGCTTACCGGCGTGGGGCTGTATGTGTTTGCCCCGCAGCTGATGGGCATCTTTACCGCCGACGCCGCCGTCATTGCGCTGGGGGCGCGGGTGCTGCGCATCGAAGCCTTTGCCGAGCCCATGTTCGGGGCAAGCATCGTAGCCAGCGGCTCCATGCAGGGCGCGGGCGACAGCACCGGCTGCTTTGTGCTGAACCTTGTCAGTATGTGGGGCGTGCGGCTGACCTTGGCTGTTCTGCTGGCTCCCCGCTTTGGGCTGGTGGGCGTATGGGCAGCCATGTGCGCCGAGCTTTGCACCCGCGGCGCCCTGTTTTTGCTGCGCATGGCGCGTGGCAAATGGCTGGATAAAGGCGCGCTGGCGTAAACGATTTGGAATGCGCTCCGCTTTGCTCTGCGCATAGAATAAGGAATTTCATTGTAAATTCAGAGAGCCGGAAAGTCCGCGGACTTTCCGGCTCTCTCTTTTCACAGGAGAGGTCGCATCCGTAAACAGCATTGAACCGCCGCAGCCCCTTCTTGTGAAAAAGTGGTTCAGAAACGCCCGCAGGCGTTTCTGAACCACAAATATAAAACTATTCTTCCGCTGAATATGGCCAGAGCGAACGCGGCGGCCATTCAAAATCGTTCTCTTTCTGCATGGCAGCAGCTTACTTGCGGCCGTGCAGGATGGGAGACAGGGGCTTATAGATCAGCAGGCACAGCACGGCGTCCAGCAGACCCTTGACCAGCGTGAAGGGCATATTGAAGATCACAAGGCACTTGATCAGGCTGTCGGCAGAGGGCAGGATAGCCTGATACATCCCCAGAATGGCTTCCAGCGGCATATGGTAGAACTGCACATAGGCCGGGTAGGTGATGAAGTAGTTGGAGGGCACACTGAACACAGCCATGGCAGCTGCACCGGCAATGGCGCCCAGAATAGCGGTCTTGCGGCTCTTGCTGCGCTTGTAGACAAAGCCCGCCACAGCGGAGAACACCGCACCCAGCATAAAGTTGCACAGCTCGCCCACGCAGGCGGTGGAAGTGCCCTTGATGATGATGTGCAGCAGGTTCTTCATAAAGCTGATGACCACGCCGTACACCGGGCCCAGTGCAAAGGCACCCAGCAGGGCGGGCAGGTCGGAGAAGTCCATCTTGACGAAGGACGGGATGAGCATCGGCAGCGGGAACTCGATGAACATCAGGATAAAGGCGACCGCGCTGAGCATGGCGGCAACGGTCAGGTTGTGGGTGGTATTCTTTTTCATGGTAGTTGTCCTCCCCGGGGTGTACGCCCCGTTCAAATTTGTTCGGAAAGCCCTTTTCGCGCTGGATCGAACCGGAAAGACAAACCAAAAAGCGCCCTGCTGCAACCAAAAACTGCAACAGGGCGCACAGACGCAATTTGCCTGCCGTTTCTTGCATCCGGACTATACCGTTGGTCCCGGAGTTGCACCGGGTCAGCACCCTTGCGGGTGGTCGCGGACTTTACCGCCAGTGGGGAATTGCACCCCGCCCTGAAACGAACTTTCTGACCAAGAGTATAGCGCAGCGGGGCGGTGCTGTCAAGCCCTCTTTCCAAAAAGTTTGCGCATTTTTTATCAAAGTGCGTTTTCACCTTTCTTTCCTTGCCCCGGGCGGCAGAGTATGCTATCATAATATGCGTTGTGAAAAAACACAGGAGGTTTTCCATGATTTTCTCGATCCGTAACCTTGGCTTCGAGCTTGGCTCGCTGCTGCTGGAGGGCTGGGCAGCCTTTGCCGCCCGCGTGGTATGCGCGGCGCTGCTGCTTCTGCTGGGCTGGCTGGCGCGGCAGCTTTTGTCCCGTCGGGTGTTCCCTGCCCTGCTGCGCCGCAGCTGGCGGCTGGCCGGTACGCCCATTTTGCTGCGCAGCTTTGCCGTGCCGCTGCAGCGGCTCACGCTTGCAGCGTTCATCTACGCCGCAGCTGCCAGCCTGCCGTGGGCGATCAGCGGCGTGAGCAAGCTTCTGCTCATGGGCTTTGAGCTTGCCGCCACCTATTTTGTGTGTCAGGGGCTGTACGCCGCCGCCGATCTCACCGACCTGATGCTGGCAAACTGCGGCGAGGAGGTGCGCACCAACCGCACCCTGACCACTCTGCTGAACAAGCTGTACAAAGTTTTCATCGTGGTGCTGGGCGTTATGACCATGGCACAGGAGACCGGCCTGCCGGTGGGCAGCATCGTAGCCAGTGCGGGTCTTGTCGGTCTG
>CAKTCY010000040.1 GCA_934540955.1 uncultured Faecalibacterium sp. | reverse complement strand
GGCAGCTCCTCGAACTGCTCGCCGCGCTGGTGCGGGGCAATGGCTACGATGCGCTCGTGGCCGTCCAGCAGCTTTTGTACGTTCTCCAAAATGGCCTTGCGGTCGCCGTTGCCGCACACAAGGTCGGCCTCCATGAGCTGTGCGGCCTCCTCCGGGAAGGCCTGCGGGTAGCAGCCGGTCAGCACCGTCACCGCACCGGGGTTCTCGCGCTTTTTGCGGCGCAGCCACTTGCGGCTTTTCTGGTCGCCGAAGTTGGTCACGGTGCAGCTGTTCACGATGAACACGTCCGCTGCCTCGCCTTCCTGCGCAATGGTAAAGCCGTTGGCGCGGAACAGCTGCTCCAGCGCACCGGTCTCGTTCAGGTTGACCTTGCAGCCCAAGGTATAAAAACAAACTCGCATGAGAGGGGTTCCTTTCCACAAAATGGGATAAAAATAGGGTCTACTCTTCATTATATAACAAAACAACGGCAGCACGCAAGACCGGAATTGCACCGCCCGGCGGCAGAGGGTGGAAAAACGGCAGCAAAAAGGGGATGGACAAATGTCCATCCCCGGAAAGCGGTGGGAAAATACTCACTTTGCCTTTACGTCAACATAAATGTCAACGTAGAAGGACTTGCCATCATGGCTCTTGACGACCTTGCAGTTGTTGGCGCGGTCAGCGAGAGTAATGGTGTAATTGGGCTGCTTTGCGGCCTCTTCAGCCAGCAGCTTCTGAACATATTCCTTGGGCAGCTCGGTCAAGGTATCCGGCAGGGAAACATCGAGGATAAACGTCGTGTAGCGGCCATCGGTACTGAGGATGGAGATGGTGCCGTTGATCACGTTGCACTTCACAGCCAGATACATCATATCCTTGCCGGTCTCAGGATCGGTGAAAACGCGGTAAGCGGGGATTTTGTTCGCATCGAGGAAATCGTTATCCGGATCGAACTTGACCTTGTCGACGCCGGGGATGTCGGCGTACTTCTTTGTTACAATAGGTGCCACCAGAGGGAACACGAATTTGAATATCTCAGAGTAATCATCGATGAGGCTGGACAGCAGAACCGAAGGGGTCTCCCCCTGAACGACTTTACCGTTGAGAACAGGGATGATGGTGACATTCCTGATGAGAGAGCAGCCAGTCAGCATGGAAGCACCGGCGGTAGCGACCGCGGTAACACCGGCCAGCTTCAGGAAAGAACGGCGAGAAATCGTGCTCATAAAAATCCCTCCAAAATAAAATCAATACATCCAAAGCACAGGAAACCTCCTGTTAAACATAGCATACCGCAAAATAAAGCGTTTTGCAACGGATGCGTTCACACTTTGTATATAAACACGGAATTTATGCGCCAAAACTGAACAAAATGCCCAGCGGCATACCGGCGGGAGTGGTAGCATACACTGCAAAAAAGAGAGCTTGCGCGGGGAGGTATGAGGAATGGAACGGAGAAATCTGGCGCTGCTGTGCGCGGGGGTGGTCTGCTTCTGGCTGTTTGCGCTGGCCTTCGGCACGGCGCAGGGCAGGGGACTGCGCATCCAACCGGCGGTGCAAACGCAGGCGGAACCGGCGGTGCAGACCCTGACGGTCACCCCGCCGCAGCTTACCCTGCCCTGCCGCGCGGCGATCCTCATCGACCAGACCAGCGGCACGGTGCTTTACGAGATGAACGCCGACCAGACCATGCCCATCGCCTCCATTACCAAGGTGATGACCCTGCTGCTCACCTTTGAGGCGGTGCACGCCGGGCGGCTGACCATGGATACCGCTGTGCCGGTCAGTGAGCACGCCTACCACATGGGCGGCAGTCAGATCTGGCTGGAGCCCGGGGAGCAGTTCACGCTGGACGAGATGCTCAAGGCCATCTGTGTGTCCTCCGCCAACGATGCAGCGGTGGCGGTGGCCGAGCTTGTGGGCGGCAGCGAGCCTGCCTTTGTGCAGCAGATGAACGCCCGCGCCGCAGAGCTGGGCATGGAGCACACCACCTTCCACAACGCCTGCGGGCTGGACACGGAGGGGCATCTTTCCACCGCACGGGATGTGGCCATCATGAGCCGCACCATCCTGAACACCTGCCCGGAGGTGCTGCACTACACCGGCATCTGGACGGACACTTTGCGGGGCGGGCAGACCCAGCTGGTGAACACCAATAAGCTTTTGCGGCGGTACAACGGCATCACCGGGCTCAAGACCGGCACCACCGGCGGGGCAGGGGTGTGCATTACCGCCAGTGCTACCCGGGACGGGCTGAAGCTCATCGCGGTGGTGCTGGGTGCACCCTCCAGCAAGGAGCGGTTCGAAGCCGCCACCACCCTGCTGGACTACGGCTTTGCGGCCTACCGCGCCGCACCGGTGCCCCTGCCGCAGGAGCGCCCGCTGCAATTAAAGGTAAAGGGCAGCACAGAGGAGACCGTGCCGCTGGATTACGCCGCTCTGCCCGCCACCGCCCTGCTGCCCGCCGAAAGCGCCGGACAGCTGACCGTGCAGCTGGAGCTGCCCGAGGCGTTGGAGGCTCCGGTGACCCGGGGACAGACGGTAGGCAAGGCGCAGCTGCTGTGCGGCGAAGCAGTGCAGGGAGAGTACCCGGTGTGCGCCGCCGCCGATGCGCCCCGCATGGATTTTGACACCGCCTTGCGGCTGCTGTGGGACAGCCTGCGGGGGACAGCAGCCTGACCCTGCACCGAAAAAGGCGCTTCAGCGCACAAAAGTGCGCCGGACGTTCGGCAGAGCTGTTGGATACCTGAACAAATCTGGATGAAGAAACAAAAAAACACTATTAAAATTGTATGAAATCTAAGGAATTTGACCTTGACTTTACCCGGAGGGAACGGTACACTTATACCAAGATATTTCCTCGCAGGGCAAAGGCCCGGCAGATCGTTTGGAGGTTTTAATAAAATGAGTGTCGCACTGAACACGAAACACCTCTCCAGCTTCATCAGCGAAGAGGAATATGCAGCTATTTACCCGCAGGTAGAAGCCGCCCACAAGCAGCTGGAAGCCAAGAATGGCCCCGGCAGCGATTTTCTGGGCTGGATGACCCTGCCCCGGGATTACGACAAGGAAGAGTTTGCCCGCATCAAGGCAGCCGCTGCCAAGATCCGCGAGGACTCCGACGTTCTGGTGGTGGCCGGTATCGGCGGCAGCTATCTGGGCGCACGCGCTGTTGTGGAGGCCGTTAAGGGCATGTACCACAACGAGCTGGAGGATGGTCTGAAGATCTACTTCTGCGGCAACAGCATCAGCCCCACCTACCTGAACAACATCATCAGCCTGTGCAAGGGCAAGCGCTTCTCCATCAACGTCATCTCCAAGTCCGGCACCACCACCGAGACCTCTCTGGCCTTCCGTGTGCTGCGCGAGCTGCTGGAAAAGGAGATGGGCGTGGAGGAAGCCAACAAGCGCATCTACGCCACTACCGACCGTGCCAAGGGCACCTTGAAGCAGCTGGCTGACGCACAGGGTTGGCCCACCTTCGTAGTTCCCGATGACGTGGGCGGCCGCTACTCTGTGTTGAGCGCCGTGGGTCTGCTGCCCATCGCCGCTGCCGGCATCGACATCGACGCTCTGATGCAGGGCGCTGCCGACGCTATGGAGCGCTTCTCCGTGCTGAGCCCCGACAACGATGCTTATAAGTACGCCGCCATCCGCAACATCCTGTACCGCAAGGGCAAGGCTGTGGAGATCCTGGAGTGCTACGAGCCGGACTTCACCCTGATGAACGAGTGGTATAAGCAGCTGTTCGGCGAGAGCGAGGGCAAGGACAACAAGGGCCTGTTCCCCGCAAGCTGCATCTTCTCCACCGACCTGCACTCTATGGGTCAGTTCATTCAGGAAGGCGCCCGCATCATGTTCGAGACCATCGTGGACGTGAAGAAGCCCGCGCAGGATCTGTTCATCGACCCGCTGGAGGGCAACTTTGACGGCCTGAACTTCCTTGCAAACCAGAACATGAGCGTGGTCAACCGCAAGGCCATGGAGGGCACCATTCTGGCGCACACCGACGGCGGCGTGCCCGAGGTGCTGATCGAGGTGGACGACCTGTCTGCTTATAATGTAGGCTACCTGATCTACTTCTTCTGGCGTGCCTGCGCCTGCAGCGGCTACCTGCTGAGCGTGAACCCCTTCAACCAGCCCGGCGTGGAAAGCTACAAGAAGAATATGTTCGCCCTGCTGGGCAAGCCCGGCTACGAGGGCCTGACCGCAGAGCTGGAGGCAAAGCTGAAGTAAGCTGCCGAACGTTAAAAATGATCTCCCGCCGCAAGGCGTGGAAAATACAGGAGGACTGAACTATGATTAAACTGATTGTTGGTACCAAGGGCTCCGGCAAGACCAAGGCTATGATCGACCAGATCAACGACGCGGTCAAGACCTCCAAAGGCAATGTTGTTGTTGTGGAAAAGGGCATGAAGCTCACCTACGACATCGCTCCTGCAGCACGTCTGATCGATCTGGACGAGTACAAGATCTCCGGCGGCGAAATGCTGTACGGCTTTGTGGCCGGCCTGATGGCAAGCAACTACGACATCACCGACCTGTACATTGACGGCATCCTGAAGGTGCTGGACCACGATATCAACCGTCTGGGCGTTGTGCTGGACGAGATGGCAGCCATTGCCGGCGACAGCGTGAAGGTCACCGTGACCGTCAGCGCAGACGAGGCCGCACTGCCCCACGATGTGAAGAAGTACCTGTGATCTGATAAAAGAACAGGGCTAAAGGCTTTTCCAACAGGCAGAAGACCGGAGAAAAATAAATTTTTTCGGTTTTCTGCCTGTTTTGGTGTTGACAAAGGGTTGCTTTGGCGCTATACTAACAAAGCAGCCTTTTCAGAGGTGTACTATGCAATTTGACCTGAGAAAGTTTATCACAACCGGCGCAAAACCGTACCATGCAGAGTTTCAGTGTGATTTATCTGCGTACGATTATGCCGGTGCAAGGATCCCGCAGCCGGTCACAGCCGTCTTTGACGCGCAGACCGATGGCGACGAGGTCCAGATAACATTGCGGGCAAAGGCATCGGTGCACGGAGAGTGCGCCCGCTGTCTGGACCCGGTCACCCGGGAAGAGACAGTCGATACGGAGTGGATCGTCAAGGAGCGGGATCTGGATGACCCGGATTTCGATCTTCCGCTGGACGAAAAAGGACACTTGGACGTGGACGAATGGCTCAATCAGGAGTTCATGTTCCAGATTCCCACGGTGCTGCTTTGCAGCCCCGACTGCGCCGGGCTTTGCCCCCAGTGCGGTAAGAAAAAGGCGGAATGCACCTGCCCACCGGCAGAGCAGACTGACGCCCCCGTAGACACTAGGCTCGCGATCCTTAAATCACTGCTGAACAGATAAACCCATCAAGGAGGTGCAAAAATATGGCAGTACCTAAGAGACATCTTTCCAAGGCCCGCCGCGACAAGCGTCGCAGCAATGTTTGGAAGCTGGAGGCCCCCGCACTGGTCAAGTGCAGCAACTGCGGCTCTCTGAAGCTCCCCCACCAGGCATGTGGCAACTGCGGTTACTACAAGGGCGAGGAAGTCATCAAGAAGGCCTAATTTGCGCGTAATTGGTGGCATAATGGTGTTATGTACAGAAGGGGAGGGCGCAAAGCCTTCCCCTTCTTGTGCTTTCAAGGAGGTGGATGCAGATGGCGATACGGATCGAGCAGGTGGACGCCGGCAGCGAGGCCGAGGCTCTTGGCCTTGCCCCCGGTGACGAACTGCTGAGCGTGGACAATAACGAGCTGAACGACTCGCTGGACTACGATTTTTATACCGACAGCAGCAGCTTCCACCTGAAGGCCCGGGTAGCAGACGGCATCCGGGAGTGGGAGGTGCAGCGGCCGCAGCGCGGTCCCTTTGGCTGCGGGTTCAAGACCTATCTGGGCGATGCAAAGCATACCTGCGCGAATCACTGTATGTTCTGCTTCATCGACCAGATGCCCCCGGGTATGCGCGAGAGCCTGTATTTTAAGGATGATGACGAGCGGCTGAGCTTTTTGTTCGGCAACTACATCACCATGACCAATATGCAGGATCACGAGATCGACCGCATCATCAAGATGCACATCTCGCCCATCAACATCTCGGTGCACACCACCAATCCCCAGCTGCGGGTGCGGATGCTGGCCAATAAGCGCGGCGGCGAGGTGCTCAAGTACCTGCCCCGGCTGGTGGAGGGCGGCATTGCCGTCAACTGTCAGCTGGTGCTCTGCCGCGGCATCAACGACGGCGACGAGCTGCGCCGCACCCTTGCCGACCTGCTGGAGCTGACCCCCATGGTGCAAAGCATTGCAGCTGTGCCCTGCGGCATTACGGATTACCGCAAAAATCTGTACCCGCAGGTGCCCTACGATGCAAAGACCAGCGCCGAGGTCATCGACATTATGGAAGAATTCGGCGATGAATGCAAGCGCCGCCACGGCAAGCGCATCATCTACCCCAGCGATGAATGGTACCTCAAGGCGGGCCGCCCCATCCCTGCGGCGGCGTTCTACGAGGACTACGACCAGCTGGAAAACGGCGTGGGTATGATGCGCCTGTTCGAGGAAGAATTTCTGGCAGAGCTGGACAAGCCCCACCGGGTCTACGGCACCAAGGAGCTGGACGTGGTCACCGGCACCATGGCAGCGCCCCTCATCACCCGCATGATGGAGGAGCTGCACCGGCAGTACCCTATGATCACCGTGCACGTCCACACCATCCAGAACCGCTTTTTCGGCGGCAATGTTGGGGTGACCGGCCTCATCACCGCTACCGATATCATTGCCCAGTGCGCAGGCAAGCTTGCCACAAAAACGCTGGGCATCCCGGCTGTGATGCTGCGGGAGGAAAAGGATACCTTCCTTGACGATATCACGGTAGAGCAGCTGGGACAGCAGCTGGGCGTAAAGGTGGAGGTGCTGCCTACGGCAGGCGGGGACGAAGCCCGCGCCCTGCTGCGCAGCGGCCTGCACATTGCCCGCAGAAGAAAGAGCGGCAGCTGATAACGCCATTTTTATTGTATTTTACCCCTTTTAAGAAAGGAGGAGACCCCATGAGCAAACCGATCGTAGCAGTGGTGGGCCGCCCCAACGTGGGCAAATCCACCCTGTTCAATAAGCTGTGCGGCCAGCGCCTTGCCATTGTGGAGGATACCCCGGGCATTACCCGCGACCGCATTTTTGCCAACTGCGAGTGGAACGGCCACGAGTTTTTGCTGGTGGATACCGGCGGCATCGAGCCCAAGGCCACCGAGGGCATTCTGGCCCATATGCGCGAGCAGGCGCAGATCGCCATTGACACCGCCGACTGCATCATCATGGTCACGGACGTGCGCAACGGCCTGACCGCAGCCGACGAGGACGTGGCACATATGCTGCGCCGCAGCCACAAGCCCATCATTCTTGCCGTGAACAAGTGCGACAAGGTGGGCGAGGCTCCCATGGAGCTGTACGAGTTCTACAACCTCGGCTTTGACGAGGTGATGCCCATTTCTTCCGTGCACGGTCACGGCACAGGCGACCTGCTGGATGCAGTGTGCGCCCATCTGGACTTCAGCGAGACCGTGGTGGAGGAGGATCGCATCCCCGTTGCCATCATCGGCCGCCCCAACGTGGGCAAGTCCAGCCTGACCAACCGCATTCTGGGCGAGAACCGCATGATCGTTGCCAACGAGGCCGGCACCACCCGCGATGCCATCGACACCCCGGTGGACAACGCCTACGGCAAGTTCATCTTTACCGATACCGCCGGTCTGCGCAAGCGCAGCAACATCAGCGATGGTCTGGAGCGCTACATGGTGGTGCGTGCACTGGCCGCTGTGGAGCGCAGCCGCGTGGCGCTGATCCTTGTGGATGCCACCGTCGGCTTTACCGAGCAGGACAGCAAGGTGGCAGGCTACGCCCACGAGCAGGGCAAGGCCTGCATCATCGTGGTGAACAAGTGGGATGCCGTGGAGGGCAAGGAGACCAACACCATGGAGCTGCAGCGCCGGGGCTATGCCGAGTGCTTCAGCTTTATGGGCTACGCACCCATCATCTTCATCTCTGCCCAGACCGGCTACAATGTGAACAAGCTGATGCAGCTGATCCGGGATGTGGACGCCGAGAACGGTGCCCGCGTGCCCACCGGCGTGCTGAACGAGATGCTGGCCCGCGCTACCGCCCGGATGCAGCCCCCCAGCGACAAGGGCCGCCGCCTGAAGATCTACTACCTGACGCAGGCCTCCACCCGTCCCCCCACGTTTGTGGCCTTCGTGAACGCAAAGCACCTGTTCCACTTCAGCTATCAGCGGTATCTCATCAACCAGATCCGCGAAAGCTTTGGTCTGGAGCATACGCCCATCCGTCTGGTCGTGCGGGAGCGCGGCTCCGGCGAGGTGGGTGCCAAGGACGTATAACACGTCAGGGAGGCTCAGATGATGAAATCTGTTCTCATCGCTGCGGTGTCCGCTGTGCAGGCGTATCTGCTGGGCAGCATCGACACCGGTATCCTCGTCAGCAAGTTTTTGTACCACGATGACGTGCGCAAGTACGGCAGCGGTGCGGCGGGCATGACCAATATGCTGCGCACCTTCGGCAAAAAGGCAGCGGCACTTACCGCTTTCGGTGATGTGCTCAAGGGCGTGCTGGCTGTGTGCATCGGCCGCTGGCTGTTCACCCTGATGCCGGAAGACACCACGCTCTCGCCCTATCTGGCGGTGTACCTTTCCGCCATCTTTGCCATTATCGGTCACCTGAAGCCCCTGTATTTCGGCTTCAAGGGCGGCAAGGGCGTGCTGGTGGCGGGCGGCACCATTCTGGCCATCCAGCCGGTGCTGATCCCCTTTCTGGCGGTCATCTTTCTGGCCTGCCTGCTGCCCACCGGCATGGTATCGCTGGGCAGCGTGACCATGGCAGCACTCTACCCGGTGCTCACCGTCCTGTACGGGGTGTTCCGGGGCTATTCTGCCGCCGACCTTACCGTGTGCACTATCGGCTCGGTGATCATGGGCGCAATGGTCATTTATATGCACCGCTCCAACATCCAGCGCATCCGCGAGGGCAAGGAGTACCGCTTTGGCCGTCACGGCAAAAAGTAACAGAAAATACAAAACCACCCCGCAGCAGCCGTTCACCGGCCGCTGCGGGGTGGTTTTTTGTGTATGCTTATTCCTTTGTCTCAGTCTCTTCCTCAGGCTTTGCCTCGGAATGCCGCCGACGGAACCAGTCGGCGGGGATGCCGCTCTGGGCGGGGGTAAGATCCGGCGCGGGGTGGCCGTCCGGCAGGTGTGCGCCAAAGGCCGGGACAAAGAAGAATTTGCGCACGATGAAGATCAGCGCGATCGCGCCCACGCTGAGCAGGTTCTCCACGGCGGAATCGTGCCCCACCACCAGATGCCGCGCAATAGCGTAAAGCAGCACCTCAAGGCTGCTGCCGGGGCTGTGCTTGGCCAGCATCTTGATGAACTCGATGCCGATCACAATGTCCAAGCTGCGCTCCAGAAAGGTGCGGATCTCTGCCTCGTTGCCGTCGAACAGCAGGCCGGGCATCCAGCGGATCAGCGGCACAACGCTGAGCAGCAGACCGATCAGCACCAGCCCGGACAACAGCACCTCCAGCAGGCTGGAGGCCTGAATGATGCGGTTACGCAGGGAGGTGCGCCAGTGGCTTTCTACCGGGTGAGAGGGATGTTCCATAGTAAGACCTTCCTTTCGGCATTCTGCTGCATAAAGATCGACAAAATCCTGCCTTTATTGTAGCAGACGAGAGAAGGTCTGTCAATTTCAATCCACGATGGTGACGGTGGTCTGCGGGCCGACGGCCACATAGCCGGACTTTTTGATGCAGTCCTGCCCGGCGTCGGTGTCCAGCCAGTCATACAGGATGCGCTCCGGGCTGTCGGCGGCGGCGTCCGGGTGGATGACGGCGTAAAAATCGTTGCACAGAGGGTAGCTGCCGTCGGCAAGGGTGTCGTTGCTGGGGGCTACATCGTCCACCGCCAGCAGCCGCAGCCCGGGCTTAGAGTACATCTGGTCGATGTAGTAATACACGGAAAAGCCGATGGCGTTGGCGCTGTTGTTGTAATCGGCGATGCTGTCTACCAGCTCGCCCATGGCGGCGGGAGCCAGCTCAGAGGGCGGGGTCATCAGCTCACCGCCCTGAATGAGCAGCTTTTTGAACAGGGTCTGACTGCCGGAGTCCTCGCCGCGCTGAAAGGCAACGATGTCCTGATCCTTGCCGCCCACGTCCTTCCAGTTGGTGATCTTCCCGGCGTAGATGTCCCGCAGCTGCTGCCGGGTAAGCGCCTGCACGGGGTTGTCCTCGTTGACGATGAACACCAGCGCATCCACCCCGATGGGCTTTTGCTCCAGCTGCACATTGGCCTCCTGCAGCTCTTCCTTTACATAGTCCGGCGCTTCGTACACCACCAGCATCCGGGTGGTGGTGTCGTACAGACCAAAGTTTTCCCATGCGTAGGCGGTGGTGCTCACGGTGATGCCGCTGCGGGCTTCCTCCAGGTCCGTGCCGGTGGTATCGGCCAGCATCTGCGCCATCAGCGGGATGCAGGCGGTGCTGCCGTCCAGCGGGGGAAACTCCTCCACGGTCAGAAACGGCTCTGCCTGCTGCACGGCAGAGGAAGCCGCAGAGGATGCGGGCTGCTCTGCGGCAGAGGAAGCCGTGCTGCCGGAGGGCGCATCCACGCCCTTGCAGGCGGTCAGCACCCCGGCGGCGGAGCAGGCAGCCAGCCCCAGCAGAAAGCTGCGGCGGGAAATTTTAGCGTTTTTCATAAGAAAGCCCTCCTAGATCAATAGCCGTAACTCGGTTCATCGTCCGCAGTGGCAGACGAGAAAATACTCTGGCAGTACAGCCAGTTGCCGCTTGTGTCCATCCAGCCCACATAAAAGCCCCGCTGTGCGGCAAACACATGGTCGGGCAGGGCGTTCAGGCTGTTGGAATAGTACCCGGTGCAACTGGCAAGCCCCTGCAGCACCACCTTGCCGTCTGCATCCAGCACATCGCACACGTTGCCGTAGGCGCTGCCCGCAGCATCGCGGCTGCCGTAGAACATGGGTCTGCCGTCAGGGTCGGTGGTCAGGTAGTTAACGTAGCTGTACTTGCCCTGCAGGGCGGTCAGGTCGCTGACAAGCCCCTGCGGGCCGTACAGCCGGGTGGCGGTGGTCTCGTAGTGGTCGTTGTCCTGCAGCTCCAGCCAGACGTAGCCGCTGCCGCAGTTGCTCATCCGTACCCGCTGCTGGTGCTCCACCGGCTCTACGGTGGTGTCGGTCAGCAGCTTGCCGTTATCCTTGCTGTACACCCGCAGACTGCCGTCCTGCGCGTAGACGGCTACGGTGCTGTCGGTGGCGTCCACATCGTACAGCGGGGTCTTTGCACCGGTCTCCAGATCATAGAGCTCGTAGCCGTGGTCCTCGCCGCTGTGCCATGTTACCACATAGCCCGGGAAATACTGGCTGGGCTGCTCGTCAAAGGTGGCGATCAGTCCGCGGTCCTCGGTGGTCATGTCCCGCAGCTCGTACCGGCCATCACTGGTGGAAAAGCTGGCAAGACCGCCCGGGTAGACCTGCAAAAAGCCCGTGTACTGCTCGCCGGTCTGGGTGTTGTATAAGCTCTGCGGACGGACGGTGTTTTCGGTGGTGGCAGTATCCAGCTCCACCCAGTCGCTCAGGGTGTCGCTGTCATAGAAAAGACGGTATGCCGAGGTGGCCTCGGCCCGGTAGACAGGGGTACCGTCCTTTTCCTGCACCACCACCCAGCTGTGCAGGCGGTCGTCCGTATCCCAGTCGTAATCGTCCAGTCCTTCCGGGCGGGCGTAGCAGCTGAACACCAGCTTATCGCCGCATACGGTACAGCTGTACGCGCCCTCCGGCACCGGCAGCGCAGCACCGGTGGCAAGGTCGATGACCTGACAGGTGCCGTGGCCGGACTCCGGGACGTATCCACCATCGATCAGGCGGCTCTCCTGCAGCACCAGCAGGCCGTTTTGCAGGGTGGCGCTCTGCTCGCCCTCAAAGGACATCACCTTGGTGCCGGTCTTATCGTACAGGGCGGTGCGGCGCCCGCCCCGGCCGGTGGGGTCGGACCAGCTGCGCAGCCAGTAGTCTGCTGCACCGGTAGCACTGTCCTCCACCAGCGAGACGTTCTCACTGCGGGCAGACTGGTGCAGCGGGGTGCTGCCGCACAGGATGGTGGTGCTGCTCCCGGAACGGCCGTAGCAGTACAGCACCCGCAGACGGCCATCGTTCAGCACGGCAGGGTCGTACAGGGGCTTGCCGCTGTCGTCTGTGGGCACTGAGACGGCAGAGCTGGCAGCGCCCGGCACGCCGGTGGCGGGCGGCAGCAGGGAGCAGCCGCAGCCTAAAGTAAGGGCAAGGGCGGCGCAGAGCGCCCCGCAGCCGATACGCAAGACAACACGCTTCATAAAAAACACTCCTTTGCAAAAACAGGGAGGAAAATTTTACCGTTCACTCAGAATACGAAGCAGCCGCATTTTTCATTGCAGAGCTTGCAGAAAAATGCGGCAAAAAACGGTTACAATTACATTACAGCTGCGCCGGGGACGCTTCGGCTTCCATCTGCTCCAGCTGCCGCAGAAAGGCCAGCAAAAAGGGCAGCGAGATGAAAAAGGTGAGCGCATCCGCAATGGGCTGGCAGAGCTCCACGCCCACAAGCCCCAGCACCCGGGGCAATACTAAGATCAGCGGGATAAAGCACACGCCCTGTCGGCAGCAGGCCAGAAAGGTGGCGCGCCCGGCCTTGCCCACGCTCTGGAAGGTCATGTTGGTCACCACGATCACCGGCTGCAGAAGGATGGCAAAGCACTGGTAGCGGAAGGCGGGCAGCGCCACGGCGGTAACCTCCGGGTCGTCCCGGAACAGCCGGATCAGGCTTTCATCGTTCCACCAGCACACCACGATCAGCACCACCAGCAGCACAAAGGCGGCTTGCAGGGTAAAGACGGCGGCCTGTCGTACCCGGTGGTACTTGCGGGCGCCGTAGTTGAAGGACGCCACCGGCTGCAAGCCCTGTCCCACGCCGATGGCCACCGAGAGGATGAACAGAAAGATGCGGGTCACGATGCTCATGCCCGCCACGGCGGCATCGCCGTAGCTGCGGGCGGCGATGTTGAGCAGCATCCCGCCGATGCTGTTCAGCCCCTGACGGCCAAAGCTGGGCGCGCCGCCTGCAAGGATCTGCAAAAACTCGCGCGGCTCCCGGGTGACGGCAGAAAGCCGGAACTGGCTGACCGTTTTGCCCTGCAGGAACATATACAGCAGGATGCCGAAGCTGATGGTCTGGCTGAGCGCGGTGGCAATGCCGGCACCGGCAGTGCCCAGCCCTAAAACGAACATGAACAGCGGGTCCAGCGCAATGTTCAGCAGCCCGCCGGTGACAAGACCGATCATGGCAAGGTTTGCCTTGCCCTCATACCGCAGGATGTTGTTCATCACTAGACTGGAGATCATCAGCGGTGCGGCAAGCAGGATGGGGCGGGCGTAGGCACAGGCATGGGGCAGAATGGTCTCGGTGCTGCCCAGCAGCATCATAAAGTCCGGCAGGGTGGCAAGACCGACCACTGCCAGCACTACGCCAAAGGCCAGCGCCGTAAAAAAGCTGGTGGAAGCAAAGCGGGTGGCGGCGTGGGTATCCTGACTGCCCAAGCGGCGGCTGATGATGGTGCCGGAGCCGTGCCCCAGCATAAAGCCCAGCGCCTGTATGATGGCCATCAGGCTGGAAACAACACCCACCGCGCCGGAAGCACTGGTGGAGATACGTCCCACAAAAAAGGTATCGGCCAGATTGTAGATGCTGGTGATCAGCATACTTAAAATCGTGGGCGCGGCCAGACTGAGGATCAGCCGGGGGATAGGGGTCTCGGTCATTTTATGATATTGCACCGCAGTGCGGTCCTGCTGGGTCATGGGAAAATATCCTCCTTCAAAAACGAGAAAACCGCCCCTTCCAGAGCGGCAGATAGTCCTGATGAAAACAGTATAACGCAGTTGCAGCAAAATGTCGAGAGGGAGAAAAAACGGCCTTTCTCCCCTGCGAAGGGGCGAAAAAGAGGGCGAAAACAGGATGGTTTCTATATAAAGTGCTAAAGAATTGTCGAATTGCTTGTGAAAAATCACGATATGTGGTATTCTTTATAAGAAGGAATTGGAAAAATCTGTGCATTTTATGATTGGGAGGGATTTGTACATGAAATCCGTAGCACAAACTGTGATCGAGGCCGACCGCTTTTATACCATTGCCGCCCACACCGGCAATGTCATTCAGGCAGTGGAGGGCAGCAAGGACGGCGGCACTGTCCGTCTGGGCAAGTACGACCACAAGCCCGAGCAGGAGTGGAGCTTTGTCCGCGAGGGCGATGGTGTGTACCGCATCCGCAACCGCGCCTCCGGCAAGCTGCTGGATCTGACCATGACCGGCACCGCCAACGGCACCTGGCTGCACCTGTGGGAGGACGTGGGCGGCACGTCCCAGATGTGGAAGGTGGAGCACACCCCGGAGGGCACCGTGCGTCTGCGCTCCTCTTGGGCAGGCGGCAAGTGCGTGGATACCGTGGGCATGGGTGCCGAGGTGGGCGCTGTGCTGCAGATCTGGCAGGAGGTGCCCGGCGGCGGTGACCAGCTGTGGGTCATCTCTGAGGTGAAGGACCGGGTAAAGCGTGCCGCCAAGGTTGAGGAAACAGCACCCGCTGCCGAGACTACGGCAGCACCGGCCAAGGAAGCCGCTCCCGCCAAGAAGCCCGCAGCCCGCAAGCCCCGCACCACCAAGAAGGTGGAGGAGAAGCCCGCTGCAAAGTCCGCAGAGCCGGTCAAGGCAGAAAAGCCCGCCGCGAAGAAGGCCGCTAAGGCAAAGGCTGAGCCTGCCGCCCCCGCCGCAGAGGTGAAGGCTGCTCCTGCTGTGGAAGCCAAGGCTGAGACTGCTGCCAAGGCTGCCCCCGCAGCGGAAGCCAAGACTGCCCCCGCCGCCGCAAAGCCCAAGGCAAAGCGTGCGCCCTGCAAAAAGACCGTAAAAAAGTAAAAACAGAATGATTGTTCTGCTTTTTAGAGATTTCCCCCGCAGCGCAAATGTTTCCGAAGGAAACAGGTGCTGCAAATGCCGTTTTCCGTTACGATCCCATCTGTGAACATAAAAAATCGGACAGACCGCAGTCTGTCCGATTTTTTGCTATTTAAAATGTTTTTCCGCTGAAGATGGTCAGAGCGAAGCGGAGACCATTCAAAATGGTCCTGCTTTACGCAGCAGGGGAGGCAGCGTCATCGCTCTGGGCGGCGGTCTGCACGAACTGGATGATGCTCTCGATGGTCTTGCGCAGCTGCACAAGGCTTTCCACGTCAGAGTCCTGCATCCGGGAGGTAGGGGCAGTCACCACGGTCTGGGCGGCAGTCACCGTGCCGGAAAGCTCTGCATGGATGTGGTGGGCGGGCACGTCCAGCAGAATGTGCACCTTGGGGGACAGGGTCTTGAGCAGCCCCTGCTTTTCGATGCCCAGAATCAGCTGCGGCACATCCTCCCCGGCGGCGAGGTTTGGCAGCTGAAGGTAGAGGTAACCCTCCTTCGCGTTGGCAGGCTGTACGGCTTTAAGCTGCTTCAAGTCCAGCTGGAAGTCGTTCACCTGCTGCAAGCCGGTAGCGGCGGGATCTACCCCCAGCAGGGTGGCCAGCTGGTCTTGGGAGATGTAGCTGCCCAGCGACCAGCCCGGCAGCAGCAGGCTTGCCAGCGGATACTCGGCCACAATGGTGCTGCGCAGCTTGTTGTATAGCTGCCCGGCGTCGTACAGGGTCTCTTCCTCGCTGATGTACACCCGGGTCAGAGGGGCATCGTTGACGGTGCTGGTGCCCGTCGGGTACAGCGCCAGTTGTACCGCCCGGGGGGTGTACTGGCCGGTCAGACTGCCGGTGGTGCCGTCGAACTTGTCCAGCAGGGCGTAAAGGGCGGGGGGCTCGGCCTCGGTGGAGGTGATGGTGTAGTCCAGTGCAAAGCTGGCACCGCTCTGGAATGCCTTGACCCTGCGGCTGACCAGGCTGTACAGCACCGCCGCAGCCACCGCGCACACCAGAACCAGACACAGCAGAACGATCAGCGCCGCCCGCAGACCGGTGCGCTTTTTGTGGGAAGATGCCATGGGAAAACCTCTCCTTCCGGTAAAACGTATTTGCTCCAGCATAACGGAACTGCCCGCAAATGTCAAGCGCCGCAAACTGCGGACAAAACAAAAAACCTGAAACATTTCTGTTTCAGGTTTCTGGCGGAAAGATGGGGATTCGAACCCCAGAACGCTTTTGACACGTTACACGATTTCCAGTCGTGCGCCTTAGACCAACTCAGCCATCTTTCCACATCTTTTGTTCTGCCTTTGGGCGGGTGCCCTTGGCGCTCCACTATAATACCTGAAAGCAGGCTTTTTGTCAAGGATTTTTTTGAAAAAAATCAGACTTTTTTAAAAATGACGAAAAACCGCGAAAAGACGTTCTGCCGCATGGACGGAAAGCACAAAAAGCCCTTGACGTACCCTTAAAATGGGTCTATATTGAGGGCAAAGAGCGCTGCGGCGGGTCATTTTGTGCCGCAGCGGCGGGAAATATAAGGAGGATGTTTTATGACTTATCCTGAGGTGCTTGCCAATGCCCGTGCCTGCATTGGTCAATATTGCAAGGCCTGCCCGGTGTGCAACGGCGTGGCCTGTAAAAACCAGATCCCCGGCCCGGGTGCCAAGGGCGTGGGCGATACCGCGATCCGCAATTATAATAAGTGGGCGGACATCCGGGTGAACATGGATACCCTGTGCCCCGGCGGTGCACCGGACACCACGCTGGAGCTGTTCGGCAAAAGCTTCCGCTATCCCTTCTTTGCCGGCCCCGTGGGCGCAGTGAACCTGCACTATTCCGATACCTACACCGATATGACCTATAACGATGTGCTGGTGCGCGCCTGTGCCGAAAACGGCATTGCTGCCTTTACCGGCGACGGCACCAACCCTACCGTGATGGAGATGGCTACCCGCGCCATCGGCGCTGCGGGCGGCTGCGGCGTGCCCACCATCAAGCCGTGGAACATCGACACCATCCGGGAAAAGATGGCACAGGCCAAGGCCAGCGGCTGCTTTGCCGTGGCCATGGACGTGGATGCAGCGGGTCTGCCCTTCCTGAAGAACATGACCCCGCCCGCCGGCAGCAAGAGCGTGGAGGAGCTGGCCGAGATCGTGCAGCTGGCGGAGCGCCCCTTCATCGTCAAGGGCGTGATGACCGTTAAGGGCGCACTGAAGGCAAAGCAGGCCGGTGCCGCTGCCATCGTGGTGTCCAACCACGGCGGCCGCGTGCTGGACCAGTGCCCCGCCACCGCTGAGGTGCTGCCGGAGATCGCCGCAGCCCTCAAGGGCACCGGCGTGAAGGTGCTGGTGGACGGCGGCATCCGCACCGGTGTGGATGTGTTCAAGGCGCTGGCGCTGGGCGCAGACGGCGTGTTGATCTGCCGCCCCTTCGTGACCGCTGTCTACGGCGGCGGCGCAGAGGGCGTAAAGTGCTACATCGACAAGCTGGCCGGAGAGCTGGCCGACACCATGCAGATGTGCGGTGCTCATACGCTGGCTGAGATCACCCCGGATATGGTGCGGGTCTGAGGTCTCTATTATAAGTAAGCAAAAAAGGAGATGCCCGGCAGGACATCTCCTTTTTGTTACTTCAAAGTGCCGTCCAGCACCTGCTGGTAATACCACGGCTTCGGGGCGTGGAAGGTCTTGCCGCTGAGGAAGGCAAAGTCCGGCTGGGTGAAGCGGGGCATGGTCAGCTCCCATGCGCACAGCGCCTGATACTTCAGCTTCAGCTCCCGGTTAGCGCTGTTGTTGCCGTATTTGCTGTCGCCAAGAATGGGGCAGCCGATGCTGGCCATGTGGGCGCGGATCTGGTGGGTGCGGCCGGTGATCAGCTGCACCTTCAGCAGAGCCAGACGGCCGGAGACGGCGATGGTCTCGTACCGGGTCTCCACCTCCTTGGCGCCGGGCTGCTTGTCCTCCACGATCTTCACGATGCCGCGGTCGGCGTCCTTCAGCAGGTAGCCGCCCAAGGTGGCATCCGGCGGCATGGGACGGCCAAAGGTGACGCAGAGGTAGGTCTTTTGCACCTCGCGGTTTTTGATGGCAGAAAGGAACAACTCCTCAGCCTCCGGGGTCTTGGCAATGATCACAAGGCCGCTGGTGCCGGTGTCCAGCCGGTGGCACAAGGCGGGGGTATACAGGTCGTTCTCCTTGTACTCCCCCTGCTTGTTCAGGTACAGCAGCGCGCGGTTCAGCAGAGTATCGTCCTCAGGGCCGTCCACCGCAACACCGGCGGGCTTGTTCACGATCAAGAGCTGCGGGCAGTCGTATACCACCTGCGCCGGGGTGCGGGCGTTCTTCCATGCGGGACCCTCTACCCGGCGGTCGGCGTCCAGCACATCGTCCAGAATGAACAGCTTGATCTCATCGCCCGCCATCACGCGGGTGGAAAGCGGCTGCTTTTTGCCGTTCAGCTTGATCTTGTTCTCCCGCAGCGCCTTGTTCAGGCGGCCGGGGGTCAGGGCGGGGTACTGCTGGGTCAGATAATTGTCCAGCCGGGTGGGGACAAGACATTTTACTTTTAAAATTTTCACGGGAAATTCCTCTCTATCTTAAAATCAGTCGCAATAGAATGGGTTCTTGATTCGTTTTTATTGTAGCGGAATAAATCTACCGCGTCAAGAAAGAAGGTATTTTTATGGACCTGAAATATAAGATTCTGGCTGTTCTGGCTGCGGGCATCGCATTGACGGCCTGCGGTGGCTCCGGTGCCCCCGCCAGCACCCCCGCATCCAGTGCGGTACCTGCCTCGTCCCGTGTGGCAGAGGAAGGCGTTACAGAGCCGATCGATCTGCTGACCGGGACACTGGACGATCTGGACGACCCGGATACGGTAACGTTTGTCCCGGCCTCCATCACCTCCGGTGTGCAGGACGGCAAATTGACTGCAAGGGTGTTCAGCTACGACCATTATAAAAAAGAAGATATTGAAAACCTTGCCATCGGCGACAAGCTCACCTTCCACGAGGAGGGGGCGGCATGGAATCAGGTCGTGAACGCTGAGGTGACAAGCGTTGAACGGAATGACCAGTACCATCTTGTAAGCATCAACGGCGGCATGGAGCAGCCCGGCGGGCTGGACTTGAAGCTGGAGGATGACGACACCTACCGGACGATGACCTTTGACGATTACCCACTCTATTATGAGATGGGAGAAAAGACGATGCCGCTGGCAGAGAATGTAGTACTGAAGGACAGCTCTGCCGACCCGCAGGCCGAAGCCGTGGAGACCACAGGCGCAGATGCGGTGGCAGCAGCAATCAATGCAGACCCTGATAACTGGACCACCTATAATACCACGCTGGTGGTGCAGGGCGGCAAGGTGCTGGAGGTGCGCCGCATCTGGGTGCCGTAAATTTTGCTTAAACCCGTTGACAAACGCTTTGCGTATGCTATAATTTAGCTGTACGCAAAGGGGCACTATGCCTGCCTTGCGGAATGTAAAATTATGACAGATGGCAATGATGGGGTCAGAAATGCACACACCACCGTCCAGAGAGAGCGCCCGCGGCTGTAAGGTGCTCCGGTCGGGATCATTTCGCGCCACCCCGGAGCTTCCGGCGAATGTAAACCGGACGCTGCGCAGCGTTAATGCGCCGAAAGCGGCAGGGGACAAGTGATCCTTTGCAATTTGGGTGGTACCACGGAGTTTGATGCACAAGCAGCCTTCGTCCCTTTTGGGATGAGGGCTGTTTTTTGTTTTTTACCGTGCCGCCCCTCTGCCATAACAGCATAAAAAACGGCGCATAAGCGCCAAAGACGATTGAGGAGAGAAAGATCTATGCAATGGACCGGTTTGAATGAACTGCGCGAAAAGTACCTGAGCTTCTTTGAAAGCAAGGGTCATCTGCGTCTGGACAGCTTCCCCCTTGTTCCCAAGAACGACCCCAGCCTGCTGCTGATCAACAGCGGCATGGCACCCATGAAGAAGTGGTTTCTGGCACAGGAGGAGCCGCCCCGCCACCGCGTGACCACCTGCCAGAAGTGCATCCGCACCCCGGATATCGAGCGCGTGGGCATCACTGCCCGCCACGGCACCTTCTTTGAGATGCTGGGCAACTTCTCCTTCCAGGATTACTTCAAGGACGAGGTCATTCCTTGGGCTTGGGAGTTCCTGACCAGCGATGAGTGGATGGCCATCCCCAAGGATCGTCTGCATATCTCTGTGTACGAGGAGGACGACGAGGCCTACGATATCTGGACCAAGAAGGTCGGCATTGCCCCGGACCACATGGTGCGTCTGGGCAAGGAGGACAACTTCTGGGAGCACGGCTCCGGCCCGTGCGGCCCCTGCTCCGAGATCTACTTTGACCGCGGCCCCGAGTACGGCTGCGGCAAGCCGACCTGCGGCGTGGGCTGCGACTGCGACCGCTATATGGAGATCTGGAACCTCGTGTTCAGCCAGTTCGACGCCGACGGCAAGGGCCACTATGAGCGTCTGGCACGCCCCAACATTGATACCGGCATGGGCTTGGAGCGTCTGGCCTGCGTGATGCAGAACGTGGGCAA
>CAKTCY010000039.1 GCA_934540955.1 uncultured Faecalibacterium sp. | reverse complement strand
ATCGCCCACGACTTCCGCTACGAGTCCTCCGGCACCCTGAAGGGCATCGAGCGCGGCCGTCACTTCTGCCAGAACGATGCTCACCTGTTCTGCACCCCGGAGCAGATCAAGAGCGAGGTCGCTGACGTGTGCAACCTGATCTTTGAGGTGTACAAGGACTTCAACATCACCGATTACCGCTGCGTGCTGAGCCTGCGCGACCCCGCCGACAAGAAGAAGTACCACGACGACGACGCCATGTGGAACCACGCCGAGAGCGCTCTGCGCGAGGTGCTGACCGAGCTGGGCATCCACTTCACCGAGGAGATCGGCGAAGCTGCCTTCTACGGCCCGAAGCTGGACGTGAACGTGAAGCCCGCCGTGGGTGCCGAGTACACCCTGTCCACCTGCCAGCTGGACTTCTGCCTGCCCGCAAAGTTCCACCTGACCTATGTGGACAAGGACGGCTCCGAAAAGACCCCCGTGGTGCTGCACCGCGCAATTCTGGGCTCTCTGGACCGCTTCATGGCTTACCTGATCGAGGAGACCAAGGGCAAGTTCCCCACCTGGCTGGCTCCCACGCAGGTCAAGGTACTGCCCGTGTCCGAAAAGACGCTGGAGTACGCACAGGACGTGACCGAAAAGCTGGCCGATGCCGGCGTCCGCGTTGTGCTGGATGACGACAACCAGAAGATCGGCTACAAGATCCGTGCCGCACAGCAGGTGGATCGCGTGCCCTATATGCTGGTGCTGGGCGCCAAGGAGGCCGAGGCTGGCAACATCTCCGTGCGCGACCGCAAGGGCGAGACCACCGAGATGAGCCTTGAGGACTTCATCGCCAAGGTCACCGCCGAGATCCGCACCCGCAGCCTGTAAGCTGTAAATATGATAAGTGTCCCGGAAACGCCTATCGGCGTTTCCGGGACACTTTTTTTCATAGCAAAAGCCCCGCTCCCTTGTGCGCAGGAGCGGGGCTTCTGACTTACTGTAGACTCGAACAAAAAAGGAAAAGGAAAAAGGAGAACGATCTATCTGTCACGCCGGGCGGCGGGGACTGTGTCGGAGCAGCCGGGCTGCCGCCGCAGCGGGAACAGCGGAGAAGCTTGTGGAGGGTTACTCCACATCCTGCAGAGCGGCAAAGTCTTCCTCGCCGGTGCGGATCTTGACCACGCGGGTCACGTTGTAGACAAAGATCTTGCCATCGCCGATGTGGCCGGTGTACAGCGCCTTCTTGGCAGCTTCCACCACGGAGTCCACGCTGATGCGGGAGACGATGACTTCCACCTTGATCTTGGGCAGCAGGGTGGTATCCACCGGCACGCCGCGGTACTTTTCAGGGGTGCCCTTCTGGATGCCGCAGCCCATGACCTGCGTCACGGTCATGCCGGTGACGCCCAGATCATTCAGGGCGGTCTTGAGCTGATCGAACTTCGCCAGCTTTGCAATGATGGACACCTTGTGCATACCGGTGTCGTAGACGCCATCGCGGATCACAGGCTCGCGCACCACCGGCACGGCTGCATCCACCTGCGTTGCCGAGGCCTTGGTGACATCGTCCTCGCCCAGATCGGTGTTCTCGTTGGGGGTCATGGCAGCGGAGTTAGCATCCGAGATGGCAAAGCCTGCATAAGCGGAAGCCAGACCGTGCTCGTGGATGTCCAGACCGTCGATCTCCACCTCGGCGGGCACACGCAGACCAATGGTCTTATCGATGATCTTGAAGATGATGAACATCACGATCACAACGTAGGCATCCACGCAGACCAGACCCAGCAGCTGGATGCCCAGCTGTGCCAGACCGCCGCCGTAGAACAGACCGGCGTGTTCGGTGTTGGCACCGGTGGAGAACAGACCCACCGCAATGGTGCCCCAGACGCCGTTTGCAAAGTGGACGGAAACAGCACCTACGGGGTCATCCACCTTGGCGATCTTATCGAAAAATTCCACGCTCAGCACCACAAGGATACCGGCCACAAAGCCGATGAAGAAGGCGCCGAAGGGAGAAACGGTATCGCAGCCTGCGGTAATGGCCACAAGGCCTGCCAGAGAGCCGTTCAGGGTCATGGAGACGTCCGGCTTACCGTAGCGCAGCCAAGTGAAGATCATGGTCACGCAGGTAGCAACGGCTGCGGCAAGGTTGGTGTTGAAGCAGACCAGACCGGTCAGGGTCATGGTGGCATCGGTGGACAGGCTCAGGGAAGAGCCGCCGTTGAAGCCGAACCAGCAGAACCACAGGATGAACACGCCCAGAGCACCGGCGGTCAGGTTGTGGCCGGGAATGGCGTGGGGATTGCCGCTCTTGTCGTACTTGCCAATACGGGGACCCAGCATCCATGCGCCCAGCAGAGCGATGACGCCGCCCACGTTATGCACGGCTGCGGAGCCTGCAAAATCGTGGAAGCCCATGCTCTGCAGCCAGCCGCCGCCCCACATCCAGTGGCCGCAGATGGGGTACACCACCAGCGAGATGGCGGCGGAGTACACACAGTAGGCCTTGAAGTTGGTGCGCTCGGCCATGGAGCCGGAGACGATGGTGGCTGCCGTAGCGCAGAACACGGTCTGGAACACGATGTAAACCCACAGGGGGATATCCAGACCCAAGTGGCTGTAATCGCCCTGAATGAAGGGATCGAAGCCGCCGATCAGTGCGCCGGTGCCGCCGAACATCAGGCCGAAGCCGATGAGCCAGTAGCAGGGCGTGCCGATGCAGAAATCCATCATGTTTTTCATCAGGATGTTGCCGGTGTTCTTTGCCCGGGTGAAGCCGGCCTCGCACAAGGCGAATCCGGCCTGCATGAAGTACACTAGGAACGCTCCCACGAGCGTCCAGCAGGTGTTGACGGAGTTGAACATTTTTCCTACCTCCTACGGTCGTTTTTGCACAGGGAGCCCTCTATTCTCTCCGTGCGGCAGTATCCCCGAAAACACAAAAGGCGCTGGCGGAATCTCTTCCGTCAGCGCCTTTGCTTTCGATGGCACGAGTATAGTCTCTTTGTGCAAACCTGTCAAGTATTCATCTCAAGGTTTTACGTTTTTCACAATACGGTAAAACTCTACCCTGCTAAAGTTTGGCAAATGTTTTGCCTGTCAGCCGTTTTCGCCGTCCTTCGGGGGCTCGGACTTGTCCTTTCCCTTGGCGTTGGCCGGGCGGTGGCCGCCCTCCATCTCCCAGTGCAGCAGCAGGCTCATCAGAGCGCGCAGCGCAAAGGTAGCCGCCAGCGGCACCACCGACTCCAGATTTTGCAGCAGGAAGGTCTTGGCGATCTCTGCCGACATCAGAAATTCCAGCGCGGTGGTCAGGCCGCTGCTCATTTCATGGTGGAAGTCCCGGTGGTCGTTGAAGAAGGTGGCGCGGACATAGTAGAAGGTGGCCTTGGCCAGACTGGTGATGATGATGAACAGACCCACCACCTCGGCAAGACCGGCGATCATGGGCACTGCAGTTTCCAGAAAGGCATCCAGCAGGTGGGTGAGGTTCAGGTTGAACAGGGTCAGTCCTTGCATGATCTCCTCCGCAGCTTACAGCAGGGTCTTGATGTAAGCGGCCAGCTCCTCGTCCTTGCAGGAAGCGAAGAACAGCTCAGAGAACTTTGCACCGGCCACAGCGCCCTTCAGCAGCTCCTGATCGATGCTCTTCAGGCACTCGATGAGGGGCTTGAAGGTGGCAGCGCGCACGCCGTCCAGAATCTTCTTGTTGCGCTGCTCGGGCACAACGCGCTCCTTGGGGTAGCCCTGACCGTGGCCGAAGCCGAACAGCTTCTCGAAGCAGTACTCGAGGTTCAGCTCGCCGCCCCAGCCGAAGCCCTTGGCAAAGGGCATGGCAACGGCGTTGCCGTCGTTGACGTGGGCAAAGGTGTAGGCGTCCACGGGGTCCTCAACGTGGCCGCAGATGACGCCGGGGAAGCTGTTCAGTGCCAGCATGGCACCCTCGCCGGTGCCGCAGCCGGTAACGACGTAGTCCGCAGCGCCGCTGTTCAGCAGAATGGCAGCCAGAATGCCGCACTGCACATAGGTCAGCTGTGCAGCGTCATCGGCGGCGTACATGCCGTAGTTGACCACCTCGTGGCCCATGGGCTCCACCACCTTTTTCAGGGCGGCTTCAATGATGCCGTTCTTGGCGGCCTGACTGTTCTCGTTGATAAGTGCGATCTTCATAACAATGGTTCTCCTTCTTATTTTTCCCTGCGGTACGCAGGTATTATACAAAGTCCTCCCGCATGGGGGTAAAGAAATCCAGCATCACGCCGCCCTCCAGACAGACACAGCCGTGCATGACGCCGTTCTGCTTGAGCAGGGTATCGCCGGGGCCTACCTCCCGGGTCTCGTCCCCGATGGTAAAGCGGTACCGCCCGGAGACGATATAGGTGATCTGGGTGTGGGGGTGGCAGTGCATGGCACCCACGCCGCCGGTCTCAAAGGTGTTTTCCACGCACATGGCGTCCTTGCTGTAGGCCAGCACGCGGCGCTGCACCCCGGGGCCGCAGGGCTCCGGGGAAATTTCGGCATGGGGCACCCATGGGATATCCTGATGTGCTTTTTCCATTATAGCATAACATCCTTTCCCGTACAAATGCAAAAGGGACTGCCACACAACGCTGTGCGGCAGTCCCCGGGTTCAGAACTGCGGAGTGCCCTCAGCGCTTACTGGGGCTGCTTGCCGATGTAGGCCAGAATGCCGCCGTCCACATACAGGATCAGGCCGTTGACAAAGTCAGAGGCCTCAGATGCCAGGAACACAGCGGGTCCGCCCAGATCCTCGGCCTCGCCCCAGCGGCCTGCGGGGGTCTTGGCAACGATGAACTGGTCGAAGGGGTGACGGCTGCCGTCGGGCTGGATCTCGCGCAGAGGTGCGGTCTGCGGGGTAGCGATGTAGCCGGGTCCGATGCCGTTGCACTGGATGTTGTAAGCGCCGTACTCGGAAGCGATGTTCTTGGTCAGCATCTTCAGGCCGCCCTTGGCTGCTGCATAGGCAGAAACGGTCTCACGGCCCAGTTCGCTCATCATGGAGCAGATGTTGATGATCTTGCCGCCGCCCTGTGCGATCATATCGGGGATGATGGCCTTTGCCACGATGAAGGGAGCGTTCAGGTCGACATCGATGACCTGACGGAACTGGGCAGCGCTCATCTCGGTCATGGGGATGCGCTTGATGATACCGGCGTTGTTGACCAGAATGTTGATGTGGCCGACTTCCTCGGTGATCTTTGCCACCATAGCGTTGACGGCGTCCTCGTCGGTAACGTCACAGACGTAGCCGTGAGCCTTGATGCCGGCCTCTGCATAGGAAGCCAGACCCTTGTCCACCAGCTCCTGCTTGATATCATTGAACACGATGGTAGCGCCGTTGGCTGCCATAGCCTTTGCAATTGCCATGCCGATGCCGTAGGATGCGCCGGTGATCAGCGCCACCTTGCCGGTCAGGTCAAAGGATTTGGGAGTGCACTGTGCCATAATAAAGTCCTCCTGTCAAAAATCATATTCTACACGGTGCAAAACCGCACCGTGCTGCTTTGCAAAGCGCGTCGTATCCGGCCGTGCCGGAGTGCGCTCTTACTTGTATACCAGTCTAGCATCCTTTGCAGAAAGTGTCAAGGCACATTCTTGTGAAGTTTTATTGTATTTTCTTTAGATTTCCGCTTTTTTACCGCAAAACGATACGTCAAATCGCCGATTTTCAGCGTAATAGTTTGTGCAGACTGACGCACCCTGTCACGGTGCACAAGATATTCCGGCTTTCTTTGGGCTTGTTGACAAGTTTAAGCAACCCTTGTCTTTTACCCCAGCTTTTTCTTCTGCTGGCGTGCCACGATGGGCATCAGCAGGGGAATGGGTACAAGGCGCTGGGCACCGGTGCACAGCCGCATAAGGGCAGAGGGCACAATGATGGTCTTGCGGTGCATCATGCCCAGCAGAGCCTCCTCCACGCACAACTCGGGGGTGATGCCCCGCAGGGCAAACACCACCCCGGCGCGGTCGTTGAACTCGGTATCCACCGGGCCGGGGCAGAGGGCGCAGACGTAGACCGGGCTGTGCATCTCCCGCAGCTCCTCGGCCACGCCGCGGGTCATGCTGACCACATAGGCCTTGCTGGCGTAGTAGCCCGCCATATAGGGCCCGCCGGGCAGCAAACCCGCAGAGGACGCCACATTCAGGATGGTGCCGCAGCCCTGTGCGTTCATCCTGCGCACCACGGCGCGGAACAGCCGCGCCATGGCGGCAACATTCACTTGGAGCATCTCTTCCTCGCGGGCTTCCTCCGTTTCCAGAATGCTGCCGCAGACGCCGAACCCGGCGTTGTTGATGAAGATGTCGATGTGCTCATCGGCCAGCGCCTCGCACAGACGGCTGCACTCCTCGGTGCGGGAGAGGTCGGCAGTCTCGATGCGGCATTCCGTGCCGTGGGCTGCGTGCAGCTCCTCTGCAAGGGTCTGCAAACGGTCAGCACGGCGGGCGGTCAGGATGAGCCGGCAGCCCATGGCGGCGTACCGGCGGGCGAACTCCCGGCCGATGCCGGAGCTTGCGCCGGTGATCCAGATGGTCTTTTGCATGGTGGTTCTCCTTTTTCTTCCCGCCCCCGAAACGGGGTTTTCTGTACTTGTTGCCCCTATTTTAGCATAGCTTGACCGCGTTTTCTATGCAATTTTCGTAAACGATGCAAAAGAGAACCCGAAACGCCGCAGGCGTTTCGGGCACTCTCATAGATCTTATTTCAGCAGGTTATCGTTCTCGAAGTAGTCGATGCGCATGGCCTTGCGCACCTCGTCCAGCGTGGCGGCAGCGGTCTTTTCGGCGTAGGCGCTGCCCTCCTTCAGGATCTCCACCACCTCGGGCAGGCGCTGCTCCCACTCCTTGCGGCGGGTGCGGATGGGCTCCAGCTCAGCCTGCATGACGCTGTTCAGGAACTTTTTCACCTTCATATCGCCAAGACCGCCGCGCTGATAGTGCGCCTTGACCTCGTCCAGATTCTGGTACTCCGGCCAGAACTCGGCAAAGTGCTCGGGGCGGCAGAAGGCGTCCAGATAGATGAACACCGGGTTGCCCTCCACCTTGCCGGGGTCCTGCACGCGCAGGTGGTTGGGGTCGGTAAACATGGACTTGACCTTCTTCTCGATGTCCTCCGGCTCCTCGGACAGGTAGATGCAGTTGCCAAGGCTCTTGCTCATCTTGGCCTTGCCGTCAATGCCGGGCAGACGCAGGCAGGCAGCGTTCTGGGGCAGAACGATCTCGGGCTCTACCAGCGTTTCGCCGTAGACAGAGTTGAACTTGTGCACGATCTCGCAGCACTGCTCGATCATGGGCTTCTGGTCCTCACCGGCGGGCACGGTGGTAGCCTTGAAGGCGGTGATATCGGCAGCCTGACTGATGGGGTAGCAGAAGAAGCCCACCGGGATGCTGGCTTCGAAGTTGCGCATCTGGATCTCGCTCTTCACGGTGGGGTTGCGCTGCAGGCGGCTGACGGTGACCAGATTCTGGTAGTAGAAGCTCAGCTCGGTCAGCTGCGGCACCATGGACTGGATAAAGATATGCACCTTGTTGGGGTCCAGACCGCAGGCCAGATAGTCCAGCGCCACCTGCAGAATATTCTGGCGCACCTTCTCCGGGTTGTCGGCGTTATCGGTCAGCGCCTGCGCATCGGCGATCATGATAAAGATCTCGTCGTACTCGCCGGTGTTCTGCAGCCGCACCCGCTCCTTCAGAGAGCCGACATAGTGGCCAACGTGCAGGCGGCCGGTGGGACGGTCGCCGGTCAGAATAACTTTTTTCATGATGTTCTCCTTTTGACAGGAAACTCCCTCAGGCTGCTCACCTTGTTCGCAGCCAGCTCCCTCGGGGAGGGAGCCTTTGGCAGTACGGCAAGGCGTCTGACCCTGCCGGAAGGAGGTTTTTCCGTATTCTTTATTATAATGCTAAGTATAGCCCCCCGGGGCGGTGCTGTCAACAAGACTGCCGGAAAAAGAAAAAAGCGATGGAAAATTTCCATCGCTTTGCTGGCGCCTCTTGCCTGACTCGAACAGGCGACACCCTGATTAACAGTCAGGTGCTCTAACCGACTGAGCTAAAGAGGCATCTATATAAAACGGCACACAGCCGTTTTACTACTATAAAATGGTGACCCGTACCGGAATCGAACCGATGTTAAAGGCGTGAGAGGCCTCTGTCTTAACCGCTTGACCAACGGGCCATACGACCATTTTCGCATCAGGTGTTCGCACCCGACTTGGTTATTTTAGCATACCGGGTGCCCTTTGTCAACACATAATTTCAGATTTTTTCAAAAAACTTTTGTGCCCCGGCTTTGCAGCGTTTCCACCGGCAGCCCCGGATGCACGCCGACCGCCGTGGCAGCCTTGCCCTGCGCCGGGGCAAAGCTGCCCCAAGTGACCTGTTTTTCCATGTATCCCTGCTTGTCAAAGTTTTATCAAAATGTCGGTATTCTCCCGTCCCGCCTTATTTTTCATGGTCTGTGTCCCTGCAAGGCTTCGTGAAATTACTTTATGCGGGAAAGCTTGTTTATGAAATTTGTTTCTTTTTTGCAAACAGAACCTTCCATTTATTGCTTTTGGAAAGCTTTTGTGTATAATGATAGACAGGAGAATTTGCATTGCATCGTTCTGTGCTGTCTCCCTTATGCGGTGTCCGTACCATAAATGGCGCTGCATCTCCTACACAGAGTTATGTAAGGATCAAACGAAAGTAGAGGTACGCAAATATGGCAAAGTTGGATCTTACCAAGTATGGCATTACCGGCACGACTGAAGTCGTGCACAACCCCTCCTACGAGCAGCTGTTCGCCGAGGAGACCAAGCCCGAGCTGGAAGGCTACGAGAAGGGTCAGGTCAGCGAGCTGGGTGCTGTGAACGTGATGACCGGCATCTACACCGGCCGTTCTCCCAAGGATAAGTTCATCGTGATGGACGAGAACTCCAAGGACACCGTGTGGTGGACCAGCGATGAGTACAAGAACGACAACCACCCCGCTTCTCAGGAGGCTTGGAAGGCTGTCAAGGAGATCGCTCAGAAGGAGCTGTCCAACAAGCGCCTGTACGTCGTGGATGCTTTCTGCGGCGCCAACAAGGACACCCGCATGGCTATCCGCTTTGTTATGGAAGTTGCATGGCAGGCACACTTTGTCACCAATATGTTCATCAAGCCCACCGCTGAGGAGCTGGAGAGCTTCGAGCCCGATTTCGTTGTTTACAACGCTTCCAAGGCTAAGGTCGAGAACTACAAGGAGCTGGGCCTGAACTCTGAGACTGCTGTGCTGTTCAACATCACCAGCAAGGAGCAGGTCATCGTCAACACCTGGTACGGCGGCGAGATGAAGAAGGGTATGTTCTCCATGATGAACTACTTCCTGCCGCTGAAGGGCATGGCCTCCATGCACTGCTCTGCCAACACCGATATGAACGGCGAGAATACCGCCATCTTCTTCGGCCTGTCCGGCACCGGCAAGACCACCCTGTCCACCGATCCCAAGCGTCTGCTGATCGGCGACGACGAGCACGGCTGGGACGACAACGGCGTGTTCAACTTCGAGGGCGGCTGCTATGCTAAGGTCATCAACCTGGATAAGGACTCCGAGCCCGATATCTACAACGCCATCAAGCGCAACGCTCTGCTGGAGAACGTCACTCTGGATGCCGAGGGCCACATCGACTTCGCTGACAAGTCTGTCACCGAGAACACCCGTGTGTCCTACCCCATCAACCACATCCAGAACATCGTGCGTCCCGTTTCTTCTGCTCCCGCAGCAAAGAACGTGATCTTCCTGTCTGCTGACGCCTTCGGCGTTCTGCCCCCGGTCTCCATCCTGACCCCGGAGCAGACCCAGTATTACTTCCTGTCCGGCTTTACCGCAAAGCTGGCAGGCACCGAGCGCGGCATCACCGAGCCCACCCCCACCTTCTCCGCTTGCTTCGGTCAGGCTTTCCTGGAGCTGCACCCCACCAAGTACGCTGAGGAGCTGGTCAAGAAGATGAAGGCCAGCGGCGCAAAGGCTTATCTGGTCAACACCGGCTGGAACGGCACCGGCAAGCGCATCTCCATCAAGGATACCCGCGGTATCATCGACGCCATCCTGAGCGGTGCCATCAACGAGGCTCCCACCAAGAAGATCCCCTACTTCGACTTTGAGGTCCCCACCGCTCTGCCCGGTGTTGACCCCGCCATCCTCGACCCCCGCGACACCTACGCAGATGCCGCTCAGTGGGAAGAGAAGGCAAAGGATCTGGCTGGCCGCTTCGTGAAGAACTTCGCCAAGTACGAGGGCAACGAGCACGGCAAGGCTCTGGTCTCCGCAGGCCCCCAGCTGTAAGCTGAAACCCGCATTTTTCTTCTGAACTCCATATAAAATAAGCGCCCGCCCCGTGGTTTTTGCTCAAACCATCGGGCGGGCGCTTTGTTGTTACGGAATCCTTCAGCCCAGCAGCTCCAGCACACCGGCCTTGGGGCGGGCGCCCACGGCCTGACGCACCAGCTTGCCCTGCTCGAACACCAGCAGGGTGGGGATGCTCATCACCCCGAACTGCGCCGCCAAGTCCGGCTGCTCGTCCACGTTCACCTTGCCCACCTTTACATCGGTGCGCTCCTCGGCTACCTCGTCCACCACGGGGCTCAGCATCCGGCAGGGGCCGCACCAGCTGGCCCAGAAGTCCAGCAGAACGGGCTTTTCGCTGTGGAGCACCTCCTGTGCAAAGTTTTCCTTGGTAATGTTGATGACTGCCATATTTTTTCCCTCCTGAATGGGTGTTGTGTTTTACTGACAGCATCAGTATACCCCATACGCCGCCCGCTTTTCCGTGACCGGGTCACGCAGGGGCAAAAAAATACCGCCGGGCGAAAGGCGTCCCCGGCTTGACAATTCCCGCAGATACGCTATAATGGGGATAGAAAAGGTGCTGGTCGGCAAACGGCTGCCCGTTACCGGCAATCACCCGTTCCTATAAGTAAGAAAGCAAGTAATCGTTGGCTTGGGGAAGCAATGGCGGTTACTTGCTTTTCTTGTTGTCATCCCATGCTCTATCGTGAGAAATCTTCCACGCGATATCAAATGTGGCTTGCACCACACTGACGATCAGCGCAGCCGCCGCTGACAGAAATGTCAGCAGCAGTATCAGTTCAGACGATGTCATTTGACGTTCCCCCTTTCTCGTTATGCCGCGAGTAAGGGGTCGACTACAATCATAAGCCTGCCCCCGGCATTCCGTTCGTTCCATAAGTTTTGTGGAACAAATTCATGCAGCAAAGGCAGCCGCCTGCGTTTTCGACACAGCACCTGTTCACTGCCTTTCGGCAGCGGTTTTATTGTAACACAAAAAGCGCGTGAATACAACGATTCACGCGCTTTTTTGTATGATGAAGAAAGATTTACTTGCCCAGCATCTCGTGGGCAGTCTTGCAGATGGTGGCAGCGTCCAGACCGTACTTCTTCAGCAGGTCCCATGCGGGGCCGGAGCAGCCGAACACGTCCTGCACACCTACGCGGCGCACGGGGGTGGGCAGCTTCTCGCTCAGGACGGCGCAGACGGCCTCGCCCAGACCACCGATGACGTTGTGCTCCTCGGCGGTGATGACCTTGCCGCACTCCTTGGCAGCCTTGATGACGATCTCCTCGTCCAGAGGCTTGATGGTGTGGATGTTGATGACCCGGGCGTGGATGCCCTCGGCGGCCAGCTGCTCGGCAGCCATGCGGGCTTCGTTGACCATCAGGCCGGTGGCGATGATGGCAATATCGTTGCCCTCGGTCAGCTGCTCGCCCTTGCCCAGCTCAAAGTGGTAGTTGGCCTCATCGTGGAACACGGGCACAGCCAGACGGCCGAAGCGCAGATAGACGGGGCCCTCCATGGCGTAGGCGGCGCGCACAGCGGCGCGTGCCTCGATATCATCGGCGGGGCAGATGACGGTCATGCCGGGGATGCTGCGCATCAGGGCAAAGTCCTCGCAGCACTGGTGGGAAGCGCCGTCCTCGCCCACGGAGATGCCGCCGTGGGTAGCGCCGATCTTCACGTTCAGGTGGGGGTAGCCCACAGAGTTGCGCACCTGCTCGAAGGCGCGGCCGGCTGCGAACATGGCAAAGCTGGAAACAAAGGGCACATAGCCCATAGCGGCCAGACCTGCGGCCACGCCTACCATGTTGCCCTCGGCGATGCCGCAGTCAAAGTGACGGTCCGGGTATGCCTTCTGGAACATGCCGGTCTTGGTAGCGGCGGCCAGATCGGCGTCCAGCACCACCAGATCATCGTGGCCTTCCGCGGCCAGCTCCTTCAGGGTGTTGCCGTAGCTGTCGCGGGTCGCGATCTTTTTCACGTCTGCCATCTCAGTTCTCCTCCTGTTCCAGCGCGGCATAGGCGGCGTTCAGCTCGTTCATAGCCACCTGATACTCTTCATCGTTGGGGCCCTTGCCGTGCCATGCAACGGCATTGGTCATATAGGAAACGCCGGTGCCCTTGACCGTATCCAGAATGATGCAGGTGGGCTTTTCGGTCTCGGCGTGGAAGGCCTGCACGGCGCTCTCGATCTGGTCAAAGTCGTGGCCGTTGATGGTGACCACGTTGAAGTTGAAGGCGCGGAGCTTATCCTCCAGCGGGGCGCTGTTCATGACAGTCTCGGTGGTGCCATCGATCTGCAGATGGTTGCGATCCAGCATCACGCACAGGTTGGCAAGGCCGTAGTGGGCGGCAAACATAAAGGCCTCCCAGCATTCGCCCTCTTCCACCTCGCCGTCGCCCAGAATGGCGTAAACGTTCACGGCAGAGCCGGCGTGCTTTGCGCCCAGTGCCATGCCGCAGGCGGCGGAGATGCCCTGACCCAGACTGCCGGTGGACATATCCACGCCGGGCACGCTGTTCATGTTGGGGTGGCCCTGCAGGCGGCTGCCGATCTTGCGCAGGGTCTTGAGCTCTTCCACCGGGAAGAAGCCCCGCTCTGCCAGCGCTGCGTACAGCGCCGGGGCGGCATGACCCTTGGACAGCACCAGACGGTCGCGGCTCGCCATCCTGGGCTGGGCAGGGTCGATGTTCAGTTCCTTAAAGTACAGATAAGACAGCACGTCTGCGATGCTCAGACTGCCGCCCGGATGGCCACAGCCTGCACTGTGGGTCCCTTCGATCACGCCCATGCGGATGTGGCAGGCGTGCTTTTTCAGGGTAAGTTTTTCAGCATTTGTCATGATGGTCCTCCCGTATGAACCTCAGAATTCATGCGCTCAAAAAAGCCTCTCGTCAGCGCCCCGGCAGCCAGACTGCCGCAGCGCGCTTTTTTTCGATTTTATATTATCCGTTCTATGCAAAAAGGTCAAGCTTCTTCCAGCAAAATGTACAGCCCCGGGGAAATTTTTTTGCGAAAAGACCGATTTTTGTCTATTTTGCAGACATCCCGCCCCGCTTGACAGGGGCAAAATGGTTTGTTATACTTTTGACCATCGTTCCGGCAGGAAGCCGGACACGGGCGGGCAGCAGCCTGCCGCTTTCCCCAGCAAGCAATATTTTTTTGAAACAGACGCCACGAAGGGGTCTGCCTTTGGCATGGAATGCCGGGGCAGGCCCCTTTTTTATTTTGCGCCTGAAAAAAGGAGGAGCCCTTATGAAAACCAAAAACACTCCCTCCGTGCGGCAGCTGGTGCTGGCCGCCCTGTTTTTAGCGCTGGCCTTTGTGCTGCCCCTGCTCACCGGTCAGGTGCCCAAGGTGGGCAATATGCTCTGCCCGATGCACTTCCCGGTGCTGCTGTGCGGCTTTGTGCTGGGCGGCCCGTGGGGGCTGGCTGTGGGCTTTGCCGCCCCGCTGCTGCGCTCGGTGCTGTTCGGGATGCCGCCCATGTTCCCGGTTGCCATCTCCATGGCCTTTGAGCTGGCCACCTATGGGCTGGTGTCCGGGCTGGTGTGGCGCAGGGTAAAGCACAGCCTGCCCGCACTCTACGCCGTGCTGCTGACCGCCATGGTGTCCGGGCGCATCGTGTGGGGCCTCGTGCGCTTTGTGCTGGCCGGGCTGACCGGCGGCAGCTTCCCCTTCAGCGCCTTTTTGTCCGGGGCGCTGTTCACCGCCGTGCCGGGCATCGTGGCGCAGCTGGTGCTCATTCCGCTGCTGCTCACCGCCCTGCAGAAGGCCGGCTTTGCGGACTGACCCCCTGCGCGCAGCCTTTGTGCAAAAAAACGGTACTGCGCCCGGATTTTAAGGCACTTTTTCCAAAAGAAACGGAAAACCGGAAAAATTGTGCCGTTTTGTGGCTTTCCGTCGGCAAATGTGATAAACTTGAACCAGATGCGGGCGTGTGCCGCTGTGCACCGCCCACAAAGAGTAAATGAAGAATGAGAGGTCGTTTATCGTGAAGATCATTCGTACAAAGGACTACGCTGATATGTCCCGCAAGGCGGCAAACATCATTTCTGCGCAGGTCATCATGAAGCCGGACTGTGTGCTGGGTCTGGCTACCGGCGGCACCCCCGTTGGCACCTATGAGAAGCTGGTGGAGCGCTACAACGAGGGAGATCTGGATTTTTCTGAGGTCACCTCCGTCAATCTGGACGAGTACCGCGGCCTGCCCAAGGATCACCCGGAAAGCTACTGGAGCTTTATGCACCGCAACCTGTTCGACCATGTGAACATCGACCCCGCCCACATCAACCTGCCGGACGGCACCAATCTGGATGCCGAGGCCGAGTGCAAGCGCTACGATGAGGTCATCCGCAGCGTGGGCGGCGTGGATCTGCAGCTGCTGGGCATCGGCCATGACGGCCACATCGGCTTCAACGAGCCCCACGATGCCTTTGATCTGGGCACCCACTGCGTGGACCTGACCCAGGAGACCATCGAGGCCAACAAGCGCTTCTTTGACGGCAACGTGGATCTGGTGCCCAAGCAGGCCTACACCATGGGCATCCGCACCATCATGCAGGCACGCAAGGTGCTGATGGTGGTCAACGGCGCAGGCAAGGCCGAGATCGTCAAGAAGGCCTTCTTCGGCCCCGTCACCCCCGAGGTGCCCGCAAGCATCCTGCAGCTGCACCCGGACTTCATTCTGGTGGGCGATGAAGAGGCGCTGAGCCTGATCTAAGCGTTTTTATTAAATCTCGGGGCACCGGAACACCTGCGGGCGTTCCGGTGTTCCTTTTTGCGGGGGAAGAACCCTCTCAGTCATCGCTACGCGATGCCAGCTCCCCCGAAAGGGGGAGCTTTATTTGTGCTGACCGGCAGATTGCAAAAAGCTCCCCCTTCGGGGGAGCTGGCTGCGACCAGCGGGAGCAGACTGAGAGGGTTGAACCCTTTTTGCTGCCCCTCTCTTTACATTCCGCCGAAAAAGCGGTATTCTTTTTCAAGAACAAACACACTGCCCGGGAGGAGACCATGGATATCCGCCAGCTGCACTACTTTTTGACCCTGTGCGAAGAAATGAATTATACCCGCGCCGCACAGCGGCTGTTCCTGTCGCGGCAGGCGCTGCGCCAGAGCATCTCTGCGCTGGAGGCCGAAATGTGCGGGCCGCTGTTTATCAGCGCCCACCACAAGCTGGCGCTCACCGACCGTGGCATGAGCCTGCAGCGCCACGCCGCCCCGGTGGTGGAGCAGTTCCAGCAGATGCAGGCCGCGCTGCGGGCGGAGATCCAGTCTGCCCAGCCGGTGCGCATCGGCATCAGCGTGGCGCTGGTACCGGACTATCTGCCCGGGCTGGAGACCCAGCTGGACAAGTTCCGGCAGCAGTACCCCCATGTGGAGATGCGGTTCCGGCTGCTGGGCAACGACGCCGTAGCCGACGGGGTAGAGCAGGGCGAGCTGGACGCAGGCCTTGTCATCGACCTTGGCTGCGCCGCGCCGGTGCTGGCGCGCACCACCCTGCGGGCAGACCCCGCCTGCCTGCTGGTGCCCCGGGGACACCCCTTCTGGGAAAAGGAGCGCATCCCGCTGGCAGAGCTGCGCGGGCAGCGGGTGCTGCTGCCCAGCCTGCGGCAGGATCTGTTCAGCCCGCTGTGGGCGGCCTGTGCCCGGGCGGGTTTTGCGCCCAACGCCGAGATCGGCCCCAGCTTTTATCAGGCCTACTATCTGGTGCAGGAGCAACTGTGCACCTGCCTGACCCGCTACGAGCCCGGCGCGCGCCGGGAACTGGACCGGGTGCGGGACGTGTTGCTGGAGGATATGCCCCCGCTGTGCGTCTCGCTGGTGCAGCGGCGGGACACCAGTTCTGCCTACATCGACCTGCTGCGCAGCTACCTGCTGGAGGTTCTGGGCAGCACCGCCAGCCTGCCGCCCCGCCGGGGACGCCCGGCAAAGCCCTTCTACACCGCGCCGGTGCTTTCCAGCGCCGCCGCAAAGGCTGCCCCGGTGCATCCCGCCCCGGGCACCCAGCTGCCCTTTGCGGGCGGCAACAACTTCCGGGAGCTGGGCGGCTACCGCGCCGACGAGGGCAAGACCGTAAAGTGGGGACAGATCTACCGGGGCTTCCCCACCGGGCTGCTGACCGCCGAGGCCGACCGCGCCCGGCTGGACGGGCTGGGGCTGCGGCTCATCCTTGACCTGCGCAGCGGCGCAGAAGCCGCCAAGCTGCCGGACTATGTGCCGGACGGCGCACGGCTGGTGCAGATCTGCGGCCTGCGGGATGCCGCCGGGCAGGAGATCGATTTTTCTCCCAACGACATCCAGCGGCTGGTGCAGAGCGTCCCCGCCGGGACGAACCTCTCCCAGCTGATGTACCGGCAGATGCTCACCGGCAACAAGGCCTTTAAAGAGCTGTTCCGGGCGCTGGAGGCCGGCGAGACGCCCATCCTGTTCCACTGCACCTCGGGCAAGGACCGCACCGGCGTAGCCGCCATGCTGATCTTACTGGCGCTGGGTGCCTCGGACGAGACCATCTGCGCAGATTATGCCCGCACCAACCTCTGCCGCGCCGCCGAGATCGAAAAGGCCATGGCGGACCATGCGGCGGAGATCGCCGCCGACCCGGCGCAGCGGATGCGCTGGCAGACCTCTGCCGGGGTAGACCCGGAGACTGCGCCCTTTGTGCTGCGCACCATCCGGCAGGACTACGGCAGCGCCGAGAGCTATCTGGAGGCCGAATACGGCCTGACCCCCGCCCGCCTGATGCGGCTGCGCAGGATGTATCTGGAGTAATACTTTTTATTGTATATCGTGAGAAACCGGCATGGAAGGCTTGAATTTCATGCCGGTTTCTGTTATTTTTAAATCACGAAAGACATTTTCCTGTGGAAACGGCGCTTTTATGGCGCACGAAGGAGGAATTGATGATGAAGCATACCCCCCGTAAGCTCTCCCGCAGAACCTTCCTGAAAACCGGTGCGTTTGCCGCAGCGGTCATGGCCTGCGCCGGTGCACTGAGCGCCTGCCGGGTACCGGCGGGCGGGAACGGCGATATCGTGGTGACCGAAAAGATCAAAACGATCGATGGCGTGAAATATACGATATCGGTCGACGTGATCACAGGTATAAACTTTAGCCTGAAAGCAGAGCCCGAAGAGGGCGTGACTGCACCGACCTTTGATGAGGATAAGTTCAGCGTATCGTTCTATAGCGCTGATAAGAACGGATACTATATTCAGAACCAAAAAGTTGATGACCTTTCTATTAATAAAGAGAACGGTTCCTGCTGGGGCCGCATATCTTCGAGCACAGTAAAGAATGCAACCGGAATCGAATTATGGGAGCTTGTCTTTACCACGAGTGACCGGGTCGAGGTGAAGTATCAGCTCGCCCCGGGAAAGAGCATCCTCTGGAAGATTCCGCTGGAAAGCACAGCAACTACCAACCCACTGTAAAAATCACGACCCGGCCCGGGCGGCACTGCCCGGGCTGGGCTTTTTTGTTTTTCTGCACAAAAATGTTCTGCGGGCAGGGTTTTCCTCTTGACAAGCGGGCAAATGTTTCGTACTATATTTAGTAGTATGGAATCAAAGACGCTGTACGCAGGCTTCTGTGTGACCCTGTACCCGTTTCAGGCAAAGCGTGCCTGTTTGATATAAAATGGAACCGTAGAGAGAAAAGCCGTATGCTTTTGCCCGCACCGCCGGTTTTGGGTGGTGCGTATGGTTTTGGTGTCACTTTTTGGATTGAAAGCTCTTTCTATATCATTGCCCGTGTCCTGCTGCGCAGCGTCTCCTGCTTTTAATTTTGCATTGAATTGAAACAAAGGAGAGTGAACGCAATGATCGCGATCGGAGTGATCGTGGTCTTGATCGTTGCTGCTGTCGGCGTGGCTGCGGGCTATTTTATTGGTTACAACAACCGTAAAAAGACCGCCGAGGCTCAGATCGGCAGCGCCGAGGCCGAGGCTACCCGGCTGGTGAACGAGGCGATCAAGACCGCCGACCAGAAGCGCAAGGAAGCGGTTCTGGAAGCAAAGGACGAGGCTTTCCGTCTGAAAGCCGAGGTCGATGCCCAGAAGGCAGAGGCCGACAAGGAGATCAAGCAGCGCCGTGCGGAGATCAGCCGTCAGGAGAACCGCATCGACCAGAAGGAGACGGCGCTGGACCGCAAGACCGAGGCTCTGGAAAAGAAGGAAGAGGAGCTGAAAAAGCGCGCCGCCGAGGCCGAGGAGCGTCTGGCAGAGATCGACGCCCTGCGTGCCAAGGAGATGGAGCGTCTGGAAACGCTGGCCGGCCTGAGTCAGGAGGACGCCCGCGAGGTGCTGCTGCACAAGGTGGACGAGGAGCTGACCCACGAAAAGGCCGTGCGCGTTGCCGCCTACGAGACCGACCTGAAGGAAAACTGCGATAACATCGCCCGCAACCTCATCGGACAGGCCGTCAGCCGCTGCGCTGCCGACCATTGCAGCGAGACCACCGTCAGCGTGGTGCCGCTGCCCAGCGATGAGATGAAGGGCCGCATCATCGGCCGCGAGGGCCGCAACATCCGCGCACTGGAGACCGCTACCGGCGTAGATCTGATCATCGACGATACCCCGGAGGCCATTACCCTGTCCTCCTTCGACCAGACCCGCCGCGAGGTGGCCCGCATGACGCTGGAGCGCCTGATCGGCGATGGCCGCATCCACCCCGCCCGCATCGAGGAGACGGTGGAGAAGTGCCGCCACGATCTGGAGCTGCAGATGAAGCGCGAGGGCGAGCGCGCGGTGATGGAGCTGGGCATCCACGGCCTGCACCCCGACCTGATCAAGCTGATCGGCCGACTGAAGTACCGCACCAGCTTTGGCCAGAACGCCCTGACCCACAGCATGGAAGTGGCTTGGGTGGCCGGTCTGCTGGCAGGCGAGATGGGCGTGAACGTCACCATGGCACGCCGCGCCGGTCTGCTGCATGATATCGGCAAGGCACTGGATCACGAGATCGAGGGCAGCCACGTCCAGATCGGCGTGGACATCTGCCGCAAGTACAAGGAGAACACCCAGATCATCCACGCCATTGAGGCACACCACGGCGACGTGGAGCCCAAGACCCCGCTGGCCTTCATCATTCAGGCTGCCGACGCCATCAGCGCCGCCCGCCCGGGTGCCCGCCGCGAGAACGTGGAAAGCTACGTCAAGCGTCTGGAAAATCTGGAGGAGATCTCCTCCAGCTTCGAGGGCGTGGAGCAGGCCTTTGCCGTGCAGGCAGGCCGCGAGGTGCGCATTCTGGTCAAGCCCGACGTCATCAGCGACGATCAGGTCATCCTGCTGGCACGCTCCATTGCCAAAAAGATCGAGGATACGCTGGATTACCCCGGCCAGATCAAGGTCAACGTCATCCGCGAGAGCCGCGCTGTGGAGTACGCAAAATAAAGCCTTTTCCGCAGGCTGCCGTGTTTTTTGCACGGCAGCCTGTTTTTTTGCGCCAAAACGATTGCATTTCCCGCCAAAAAAGGGTATCATGGATGCAGAAGAAAGCAAAAAGCTGCGTCTGCGCGGACGCAGACCCGCAACGACCCCGGAACGGAAAGGAGCATCGTTTTATGAAAAACTGGAAAAAACTGCTGGCCTGCCTGCTGGTCGGTCTGATGGCATTGACCGTATTCACCGCCTGTGATGCCAGCGTGGGCGCACCGATGAGGACCAAGAGCTCGAACTCTGAAAGCGCAAAGGAGCTGTGCGATAAATTCGGCGTGACCTACAGTAAGGAACTGAGCGATAAGGCCTACATGATCGCAAACTGGGTCGCCAGCACCTCGGTGTCCTGCTTTACTGACAAGAATAAGACCGAGCTTCGCCGGAAGGACAATGCAAATAATGTTGCGCGAGCATATCTGGAGGAAAAAAAATACGCCTCCGCATTTGATGCGTTGAGCATGGGAAGCTTGGGTCTGGATGACTTTGTTCCGGGCTTCGATATCGAAACCGCCGAGTGGTCGTCGAAGGATGATACCATCACCTTTGTTCTGCCGAAGGACAACAGAGTGACCGGCACCATGATCAAGGCCGCAGAGGGCAAGACCAAGCTGGGCGTTGCCTATGTGGTAAGCGAAGGCGTAAGCTACGCCGTGGTGCTGTTTGGGTAATAAACCCTCTCAGGCTCACATTCGTTCGCCAGCTCCCCCGAAAGGGGGAGCTTTTTTGCATGGCGGAAAACTTTGCTGTTTGATTGGAAAGTTTTTGCCTGCCGTCAGCGTGCAGGGACGCTCCGCTGGGCCAGAGGCAGGGAGGGGTGTTCCGACTCCCCCCTCCCTACCTCTGGACTCCACCCACCCCGCAATGCAACGACTGCGACCGCCGCCAGCGGCGGAAACAGGGAGCAGTTGTTGGGGCAGCGGCCAGCAAGACGCGAGTGCCGCCCAAGGCACGAAGCGGATGCTGGGAGCCGCAACCCGTCGCCAAGGGCTGCTCGCCCTTGACAATCCTAAAGAAGAAGTCGAAGCACAAAAAAGCTAGCGCTGCGCCAGTCGGCGC
>CAKTCY010000038.1 GCA_934540955.1 uncultured Faecalibacterium sp. | reverse complement strand
TGGTCCACAGCGGCAATGGAAGAACCGTTGCCCAGGTGGCAGGTGATCAGCTTCAGGCGCTCAATGGGCTCCTCCAGGTACTCGGCTGCCTTGTGGGCAACGTACTTGTGGCTGGTGCCGTGGAAGCCGTAGCGGCGCACGCCGTACTTCTCGTAGTACTCGTAGGGGATGGCGTACATATAGGCCTTCGGCGGCATGGTGCTGTGGAAGGCGGTATCGAACACAGCCACCATGGGAATGTTGCCGAACACCTTGCGGGCGGCCTCGATACCCAGAATACCGGCGGGGTTGTGCAGAGGAGCCAGCGGGCTCAGCTCACGCAGGGTGCTGATGACCTCATCGGTGATCAGGCAGCTGCTCTTGAACTTCTCGCCGCCGTGCACGACGCGGTGGCCGATGGCGTCGATCTCGCTCACGTCATCAATGCACTTGCCGGCGCCGGTGGTCATCTTCTTCACGACCTCGGCAAAAGCCTCGGTGTGGGTGGGGAAGATCGCCGGGGTGGTAGCCTTGGTGCCGTTGGCCTCGTGAGTGATCATGCTGCTCTCCATGCCAATGCGCTCGCACAGGCCTTTGCACAGCACCTTCTCGCCGTCCATATCGATCAGCTGATACTTCAGGGAAGAAGAACCGCAGTTAATAACCAGAACCTTCATCTGTGTTGCCTCCTGAAAATTTTTGTACCGTCCGCAGCCTGAAAAAAACCTGCGGACAGAATTTTACAGATTCCTATGTTTATTATATAATAGGTGTGGCGGCTTTTCAAGGCGCAACCCGGGCAAAGCGGTAAAACTTGTGTACAAGGTTTTTGTACATCCTGCCCACAAATCCCGGAAACGGTACGATTTTTCTGTATATCCGATATAAATTTAACAATCTTTTGGCGAAAAGGAGCAGTTCCATGAAGTTTGCAGGCATCATTGCGGAGTACGACCCCTTCCACAACGGTCATGCATGGCAGCTGGCGCAGGCGCGGGCGCTGGGGGCGCAGCGAGTGGCCGTGGCCATGAGCTGCGGGCTTACCCAGCGGGGCGCGCTGCCGCTGTTGCCGGAGACGGTGCGGGTACAGGCGGCGCTGGCCTGCGGGGCAGACCTTGTGTTTGCTCTGCCCGCGCCCTGCGCCTGCGCCGGTGCCGAGGCCTTTGCCCGGGCGGGGGTGCGGATTCTGGCCGCTGCCGGGTGCGATGCGCTGGTCTTTGGGGCAGAGACCCCGGACACCGCCCTGCTGCAAAAGGCTGCCCGGGTGCTGTGCAGCGAGGAATACCGCACCGCGCTCAGGCAGCAGCTTGCCGCCGGGGCGCGCAGCTTTGCCGCCGCCCGGCAGGCGGCGGTGCAGGCGCTGTGCCCGGGGTCGGATGTTGCCGCCCTGCTGGACAAGCCCAATAATAATCTTGCCGTAGAGTATTGTAAGGCTATCATAGAACAAAATGTAGAAATGCAGCCCATCGCCCTGCCCCGGCAGGGAGCAGACCATGGGCAGGCGCTGACCGAAAGTGCTCATGCAGCCTTTGCCAGCGCCAGTGCCCTGCGGGCGCTCTGGGAGGAGGGCGGCGCGGCGGCACTGGCACCGTATGTGCCAGAAAAAGCCCTAAAACTGTATATACAGGCAGAATATGACGGAAGGTATACGGATTTTGCGGTCATGGGACACTGCGAGTTGGCGCTGCTGCGGGCAGCCTGCGCAGAGCAAGCCCCCTTTGCCGCGGTGCGCGGGGTGTCCGAGGGGTTGGAGCACCGGCTGGAAAACGCTGTGCGGGAGACCGCAAGCCTGCCCGCCCTGCTGGACGCCCTGACCACCGTGCGCTACCCCCGGGCGCGGATGCGGCGGCTGGCGATGGATGCGGCACTGGGCTACACCGCCCAGACCCCGGCGCTGCCGCCCTACCTGCACCTGCTGGGTGCGCGCAAGGAGGCGCTGCCCCTGCCCGGGGAGACGGCGCTGCCACTGTCCCACTCGCTGGCGCGGCTGGCGCGGGAAAACGAGACCTGCGCCCAAATGGCTGCTGCCCAGAGCAGAGCCAGCGACCTTGGCGCACTGTGCAGGGCAAAACCGGAGCCAATGGGCGGGATATATCGTCAAAAAATTATCTTTTTGACGAATTGACAAAAAATAACGTGAAAAATTTTATATTGTGCCCTCTTGTATCCGGCGCGGTTCGGGTGTATGATTAAAGCAATGCAATGTTGGATACAACGAACCTGTAAAAAACGACTGTCCCCGCAGGGGAAACACAAGGAGGAACCCATGGCACTTCATGTTCTGGACGAAGCCAACCGCTGCCTCGGCTGCAAAAAGCCGATGTGTCAGGAGGGCTGCCCCATCCACACCAATATCCCGGAGGTCATCCGTCTGCTCAAGGCAAACCAGATGGACGATGCAGGCCGGATGCTGTTTGAAAACAACCCCCTGACTACCGTGTGCAGTCTGGTGTGCAACCACGAAAAGCAGTGCGAGGGCCACTGCATCCGCAACCGGATGCCCAGCCACGACCCCGTGCACTTTTCCATCATCGAGGACTATATCTCCACCACCTACGCCAACAAGATGACCGCAGGCCCCGCCCCGAAAAACGGCATGAAGGCCGCTGTGGTGGGCTCCGGCCCGGCAGGCCTGACCATCGCGGTGCTGCTGGCACGCTGGGGCTACGATGTGACCATCTTTGACGCCCGGGATAAGATCGGCGGCGTGATGCGCTACGGCATCCCCAACTACCGCCTGCCGGACAGTGTGCTGGACGATTTCCAGTACCGCCATCTGGAGCTGAAGGGCATCAAGGTGCGCCCCAACACCACCATCGGCAAGACCATCACCATCGACGACCTGTTCCGCGACGGGTACAAGAGCGTGTTCATCGGCGCCGGTCTGTGGAAGGCCAACGCCATGCACATCAAGGGCGAGAGCCTTGGCAACGTGGCCTTTGGCATCGACTATCTGGCAAACTCCAAGGCCTTCCGTCTGGGCGATGACGTGGCCGTTATCGGCGTGGGCAACTCCGCCATGGACTGCGCCCGCACCGCCATCCGCAACGGTGCCCGCCACGTTACCTGCTACGCCCGCCGGGACGAGAGCTGCATCAGTGCCTCCGAGTACGAGGTGAGCTACGCCAAGCTGGAGGGCGTGGGCTTCCGCTTCTGCAAGGCACCGGTGGAGATCCGGGAAAACGGCCTCATCTGCCGCGACACCGTCAAGGGCGAGGACGGCAAGTTCACGCAGGTAGAGGGCAGCGAGACTCTGTACCCCCACACCGGCGTCATCGTGTCGGTCAGTCAGGGCTCTGAGAGCAACCTCGTCAAGACCACGACCGGCATCGAGACCAACCAGAAGGGTCTGCTGAGCGTCAGCGAGGACGGCCGCACCACCCGCGAGGGCGTATTTGCCGGCGGCGACGCCGTCATGGGCGCACGCACCGTGGTGGAGGCTGTGGCTGTTGCCAAAAAGGTGGCCGTTGCCATGGACGAGTATATGAAGAGCCTGCCCGCCGACCCCGCTGCCGACCCCTATGCCGACATCCCGGTGTTCCAGACCCCTACCTCTGACGTGCTGGGCAAGCAGCAGTTGTAATATTTTACTATAAAAATGGTCTTGGAAACGCCGCAGGCGTTTCCAAGACCATTTTCATTATAACATTACCCGCAGGGTGAACTGCCCGTCCTTAGCGGCAAAGCTGGTCAGGCCGCCGTACCGCTCCGAGATGGCGCAGATGCTGCGCACCCCAAGCCCGTGGCCGGGCTGGTCGGTGACCGGGACGCCCTCCCGGAGCTGCACGTCCGGCAGACAGCTGTTGGTAATCTGCAAAAACAGCTTGTGGTTTTTTTCGTGCCCGGTGGCCTCAATAAAGGCCTCGTGCCCGGCCTCGCGGCAGCGCGCGGCGGCGTGCAAAGCGTTTTCCAGCGCGTTGGAGAGCAGCACGCACAGGTCGCTCTCCGAGACCGGCAGCGCCTGCGAGATACCCGCCTGCACCGTGAACTGCACCCCGGCCTTGGCGGCGCGGTCTGCAAAGGCGGAAAAGATCAGGTTTGCCGCCTCGTTCTCGCAGTAGGCGGTCACCTTGCCGGCCTCGATCTCGCTGCACACGCTGCGGATATAGCCCAGCGCCTGCTCGGTGCGGCCGTTCTCGATGCAGCCCGCCAGAAACTGCATATGGTGGCGCAGGTCGTGGCGGTAGGTGCTGGCGCGCTGCTGGGAAAGGCGCAGTGCCTCGATCTCGCGCATGGCCTGCGTGACCTGTAAGTTCAGGCTGGTCTGCAGCTGCTCCATCTGGATGCGCTGCCGCTCCACCCGGGAGGCGCGCAGGATGGAGCACAGAAAGGCTGCGCAGCACACAAAGAACATGAACTCCACCGCCGCCGGGTTTGCCTCAGACAAAAGGCTGGTGTAAACGTGGGTGATGTAGTCAAAAAGGTAGCCCACCAGCGGCACGATGCCGAACTGGCACTGCACCGAGGCCGGGTAGTGGGAAAGCTGCCGCATGGAGGGCGCAAGGAACCGGATGAACAGCAGCAGGAGCGGCAGGGTGAACAGCAGCTCTGCCACCGGCTGCACCAGCGGATGCTGCGGGAAGAACAGTGCCACCGCCAGCGCCGCCCAGCGCCGCACCTGACAGCACAGGTAGGCCGTGAGCACCGCCACCAGCGGCCAGACCTTCTGCCCGCTGAACAGCACCAGCACGAGATACAGCGGCAGGTGGGTGATGAGGGGGTAAAGGTACTGGGCAGCCGTGGGGCTGGCACCAAAGTAGAACACCCCCTGCAGCACCAGCAGCCCGGCGGTGCAGCCCGCCAGCACCCAGCGCCTTTTGCCCGTCCAGCGGATAGGGCAGAACGCCGCACTGAGCAGAATGCCGAAGATGCCTACCACTGCGCCGTCCAGCAGCTCCAGCAGCACCCCCGGGGCGGTCACAGGACGACCTTCTTTCCCGCAAAAGCGTACTCCAGATACTGGTCCCGCACGGCGGTAAAGCGCCCGTGGGGCAGCGGTACCTCGGCAAGGCTTTCCATGGTGATGCTCTTGGCGGTGATGTTATGGATGTACTCCATGTTTACCAGATAGGAGCGGTGCGGGCGCAGAAAGCCCGGGTAATCGGCCAGCTGCCGGGCCAGCTCGTCCATACTGCCGCTGCTCTCGATGACGGTGCCGTCCAGCAGATGGAACACCAGCGTGCGCCCCTGCACCTCGCAGTATTCCAGACTGTCCAGCGTAATGCGGGTCACGCCGCTTTTACAGCGCAGGATCAGGCTGTGCTGAGTGCGCTTGCGGCACTCGGCCAGCACGGCATCGGTAAGGCGGAAAAAGCTATCCTTCCAGATGGGCTTGAGCTGGTAGTAGTAGGCGCCTACCACATAGGACTGTACGGCAAATTCCGAAGAGGAGGTGACAAAGATGATCTGCACCGCTGTGTCGTATCGGCGGATCTCCCGGGCGGCATTGATGCCGTTGATGCCGGGCATGAGCACATCCAAAAACAGCACGTCAAAGCGCACCCCGGCCTCGATATCCGCCAGAAGCTCTATGGGCTTTGTATAGGGGGCCAGCTCCAGCTGCACCCCCCGCAGGGTGCGATACTGCTCCAGAAAATCCTGCATCTGATGCAGCAGGGCGGCATCGTCATCACAGAAAGCGATCCGGGTCATAGCAAAGAAATCCTTTCCGAACAATAATCTACCCCTTAACGATACCACATCCGCGCCGTTTCGTCACGCATTTTTCGAAAATTTACCTTTTATTATAGGGAGGCTTTCGCAAATCTCCTCCTATGAAAATGGGACACCGGAGCGTCCGCAGACGCTCCGGTGTCCCGAAATTAAAATAATCTTTCCGCTGATGATGCGCAGAGTGCAACGACGACGACCGCCGCCAGCGGCGGAAACAGGGAGAAGTCGTTGGGGCAGCGGCCAGCAAGACGCAAGTGCCGCCCAAGGCACGATGCGGATGCTGGGTGCCGCAACCCGTTAGCGGAGCGCATTCCAAATCGTTTTTCAGTACGAGCTCAGCCCAAGGCTTACGTCCAGCGCCTGATCCACCCGCTTCTGATCGGCGGCGGTGATCTGCCCGGCGCGCTCCCGCAGACGGTGCTTATCCAGCGTGCGGATCTGCTCCAGCAGCACTACGCTGTCCTTGGCAAGGCCGGTGTCCGCCGCCCGGATGTTGATGTGGGTGGGCAGGCGGGTCTTGTCCAGCCGGGATGTAATGGCCGCCGCGATCACGGTGGGGCTGTGCCGGTTGCCGATCTCGTTCTGTACGATCAGCACCGGGCGCACACCGCCCTGCTCCGAGCCCACCACCGGCGAAAGATCGGCGTAGAAAACTTCTCCTCTGTGTACCTCCATGGAATCTCCCTCCTGTTTGTCTGGAGGATGTGCCCCGCTATGTGATGCGTCCGGCGCATCCTGTCTGCTCTCAGTATGCGCAGACAGGGTGCGGCTTATGCAGTGCGGGGGCGATATTCCATTGTATGCACAAGGGGCGGTCAGCTTTCCTCCTCCAGCGTGCAGAAGGCCAGCGCCATGCCGCCCTCGTGGCTTAAGGAGAGCCGGGCGCGCAGCCGGTGCTGCGCCACCCATGCGGCGGTTTGCCCACTGAACCGGTACGCCGGGGCACCGTTCTCCAGCCGGACGGCCTCGATCTCACACAGGGAAAAGGGCTCCCGCAGGCCGGTGCCCGCCGCCTTGAGAAAGGCCTCCTTGGCGGCAAAATCTGCGGCGGCGCTGGCAAGGCGGTGGGCGTTCAGCGGCGCAGGGGAGGCTTCGCAAAGCCCCAGCGCCGCCTGCTCGGCCGGGCCGTACACCCGGCGCACAAAGGCCGCTGCGTGGGCAGAGGAAAGGCTTTTTTCCAGATGGGAAAGGCTGCACAGGTCGCAGCCGATGCCGTAAAGCATACAAAGGCTCCTTTCGCGGGCAGAATGCCGCCCGGACATCGTTCATCTTGCCGGAACATTGCTGGAAATTTTGTACAGGATGTGCAAATCCGGCGTAATTATCTTGAAGTTTCGGCGCATTTCGTGTACAATGGGGCTAGTTTCAACCGAAGGGGGTGTATTGCGTGGGAGACGCAACCGCGATTTTCTCCATCCACGATAAAAAGGACTATGAGATCCACGAGATCGTACAACAGGTGTACGATGCTTTGAAGGAAAAAGGCTATAACCCGGTCAATCAGCTGGTGGGCTACATTTTGTCCGAAGACCCTACCTACATTACGACCTATAAGAATGCCCGTGCCATGATCCGCAAGGTGGATCGTGACGACCTGCTGCAGGCCATGCTGCGCAGCTACCTCAACGTGTAATACGGTCCTTTTCAGCCCCGCTGTCTTGCAAGACAGCGGGCTTTTTTGCGCGTTAGACGATTTAGAATGACCTCCCGCGATCCCACCCGTGAAAATGCGTTTGGAGCGCTCCGCAGAGCTTGTCGGGGCAACGCCCCTCCATCTGCTTACGCAGACCGCTCTGCCACTTAAAAGCCCCACCGGGGCTTTCATTGCTACGCTACGCTCCGCAAACGCGGGCGCTCCAAACGCGAAATTATAAATAATTTTTCCGCTGAAAATGGTCAGAGCACAAGCGGAGACCATTTTAATCGTTTTCCACCAGCGGCAGGGTGAAGATCTGGTTCACCACCACCTCGTACTCCCACGGCTCCCGCAGCTTTTTCAGATGCTTTTCCAGCTTTTCCGCTCCGGCAAAGCAGCGGATGAGGTAGAACCAGTGCCCCTTCATCCGGCTGATGGCGCAGCCAGCGCTGCCGAATAACTCGGTGTAGCCGTGGTACAAATCGGTCAGGTAGCCCCGCAGCTCTTCCTTGGTGGCGGGTGCACCGCCCCGCGCCCTGCGGAAGAGCGCCGGGTCTGCAATGAGCCCGCGCCCCACCATGATGCCGGACAGCGCAGGAAACTCCTCCTCCAGCGCGTGAAGCTGGGCGGCGGTGGTCACATCGCCGTTATAGCACACCGGCATGGTGCACCGGGGCAGTGCAGCCGCAAAGGCGGCGCGGTCGGCCTGCCCGCGGTACTGCTGCCGCATCACCCGGGGGTGGATGGTCAGCTCTGAGATGGGGTAGCGATTATAAATTTCCAGAATGGCGGCAAACTCCTCCGGCTTCTCCACGCCCAGCCGGGTCTTGACCGAGACAGGCCCTTCGGCGCGGGAGAATACCCCGTCCAGAAAGGCGTCTACCTTGGCTGGGTCCCGCAGCATCCCGGAGCCCTTGCCCTTGGCGGTCACCGTCCCGGCGGGACAGCCCAGATTCAGGTTCACCTCAGTATAGCCCAGCGCCCGCAGCTGCCCAATCATCCATGCGGCCAACTCGCCGTCCTTGGCCAGCAGCTGCGGAATGACCGGCGCACCGGGGTTTGCCTCCGGGGCAAGCTCTGCCATCTTCTTTTTAATGAGCACCCGGTTCTCCGGCGGGGAGATAAACGGCGCATAATAGCGGTCGGCAGCGCCTTGTGCGCCGAACCATTTCTGATGGGTCTGCCGCCAGACCCGGTCTGTGAAGCCCTCCATGGGGGCAGCATAATAAAGCATGGGCGTTTCTCCAAACGTTTTTGTTACCGGTATTGTAGCATAAAATCCGGCATGGGGAAAGGGGAGAGGGGGCAATAAAAAACTCCCGCCCTGCGGGGTGCAGAGCGGGAGAGGAGAGTTTTTTGGAGATTATTCAGCAAACAGCGGGGTGGACAGGTAACGGTCGCCGGTATCGGGCAGCAGAACAACGATGTTCTTGCCGGCGTTCTCCGGGCGCTTTGCCAGCTGGATGGCAGCCCAGACGGCAGCACCGGAGGAGATGCCTACCAGCACGCCTTCCTTGTGGCCGATCAGACGGCCGGTGGCAAAGGCGTCATCGTTCTCCACGGCGATGATCTCGTCGTAGACGGTGGTGTCCAGCACGTCCGGCACAAAGCCGGCACCGATGCCCTGGATCTTATGTGCACCGGCAGTGCCCTTGCTCAGCACGGGGGAGGAGGCGGGCTCCACAGCCACCACCTTGACGGCGGGGTTCTTGCTCTTGAGGTACTTGCCAACGCCGGTCACGGTGCCGCCGGTGCCAACGCCTGCCACAAAGATATCCACCTTACCATCGGTATCCTCCCAGATCTCGGGGCCGGTGGTCTCGATGTGTGCCTGCGGGTTGGCGGGGTTCACGAACTGGCCGGGGATGAAGGAATTGGGGATCTCCTTTGCCAGCTCATCGGCCTTGGCAATGGCACCCTTCATGCCCTTGGCACCCTCGCTGAGCACCAGCTCGGCACCGTAAGCCTTCATCAGCTGGCGGCGCTCCACGCTCATGGTCTCGGGCATCACGATGATGATGCGGTAGCCCTTGGCAGCTGCCACAGCGGCCAGACCAATGCCGGTGTTGCCGGAGGTGGGCTCGATGATGACGGAGCCCTCCTTCAGCAGACCCTTGGCCTCGGCGTCATCGATCATCTTCTTGGCAATGCGGTCCTTCACGGAGCCGGCGGGGTTGAAGTACTCCAGCTTGGCAATAACGTGGGCGGGCAGCTGCTCTTCCTTTTCAATATGGCTGAGCTCCAGCAGCGGGGTGTGACCGATCAACTGATCTGCGGCGGTATAGATCTTGCTCATAATACTTGTCCCTCTTTCTGATATCGTTACGGGGTGTGTAGCCCTGTCTTGCACCGGTGTGCCCGGCTGTGATTCCCTCTAAACCTTTCAACCAACATTGTTTGTGGGTTTGATGGCATTATAGCCCTGTTTCCACTGCTTGTCAAGGGCTTTTTTGAAAAAAGTGGGATTGAAAAGTGACTTACCCTGTTGTATAATGGGTTATGATAAAATTTGACCGGAAGGAAGTACGGATTATGATCGTTTCGACCAAAGGACGCTATGCGCTGCGGGTGATGATCGACCTCGCGGAGCATCAGTCTGAAAAATATGTTCCCTTAAAGGAAGTAGCCACCCGGCAGGAAATCTCGGAAAAGTATCTGGAGAACATCCTCAAGGTGCTGGTGCAGAACGGCTTTCTGGAGGGGCTGCGCGGCAAAGGCGGCGGCTACCGGCTGACCCGCAGCCCGGATCAGTACACGGTAAGCGAGATCCTGATGCTCACCGAGGGCAGTCTTGCCCCGGTAAGCTGCCTGACCCCCGGCGCCTCTGCCTGCGCCCGGATGGCCAACTGCCGCACCTACGAGATGTGGAAGGGACTCAACGACCTGATCTCGGACTACTTCGGCAAGATCACGCTGGCAGACCTTGCCCTGCCGGATCAGGCCGGCAACGATTATGTGATCTGAGCCTTGCGCACCGGAACTGCACCGGTGCGTTTTTTATAGGAAGAACACTTGCAACCTCTTCATTAAAATGATAAACTGTAAATGGAAGGTGATACGATGATTTTTGAGCCTTATATCGAATTGAAGGACGGAGATAAAATATCGGTCATCATTCGGATGATGCAGCAATCAGATGCAGAAAGAACGAAGAGAAAGCCTGTTTGGCAGACAGACTGGACGAGCGAGTATATTGAAACATCCCTTTATGAAAAATATGCAGTGGAAACGGCAGATGGAGAACTGATTGCGCTGGGAATGTATGAGGTGTTGGAAAACGCTCTCGTTGTTCGGGTCGTTTATATGGAAAGCCAACCGGAGAGCAATCCGACATTGGCAGGCGCAAAACGTAAGTACAGTGGAATTGGAAAGCTGATGATCGCTTATGGCATAAAGCTGTCAATAGATCATGGCTTTGGCGGAGATGTGATACTGGAAGCAAAAACAGATGCGCTGGCAGCCCATTATCAGGATGACTTTGGCGGGATAGAACTGCCTGCTTTTGATGGCGGTGCACCGCGATTTTTGATACAGGGTGAAGCGGCAAAGCACATTTTTTTCAGTTATTTGAAATGAGGGATTGAGCATGAAAGAAAATCTGTGCAGTGCCTATATGAAGGATGCGGGGAACGATAAGCAGTATTATGAAATCTTTTTCGGGATGTGCCGCAAGTTTCGTATCGACTGGGCAACGGCAGATGAAAAGGAAAAAGAGTTTATTACAGAAGTAACGCGGGTGACCTATGAGCGCGAACGCGCTGCGCAGGAGGGCGTTTCACCTGAGAAGGTGCGTCCGGCGTTTTCGGCTTAATGAAAATATGATTTGCTTGCGCACCGGAACTGCACCGGTGCGTTTTTTTGTACAGTTCTGCGCAAAAGGTGCAGAACTTCTTGGCAAGATTCACGGTTGATGGAGCGGGCAGTCCGCGGTATACTTTTACCTTGTGTGAGACAGAAAATTCCGGGCGAAAAGCCCGTTGTCTGTACGTTATAAGACCAGAAAGGGGAGTTCTGACACGAAGTATATTTTTCAGTTCGGGCGCATTCTCGCGTTCTGTTTTCTGGGCGAGGTGCTGCACGCGGTGCTGCCGCTGCCGGTGCCTGCCAGTGTGTACGGCCTGGTGCTGCTGCTGGCAGCCCTGACCGCCGGGATCGTAAAGCTGGAGCAGGTCAAGGAGACCGGCACCTACCTGACCGGTATTTTTCCGCTGCTGTTCGTGCCCGCCGCTGCGGGCATCATGGAGCTGTGGGCAGAGATGGGACAGCTGCTGCTGCCCATCCTGATCGCTATTTTGCCGGTGACGGTGCTGGTGATGGCGGCGGCAGGCCGCACCACGCAGGCGCTGACCGCCCGCAATAAAAAGGAGGAGGCCGACCATGACTGAGCTGCTGAACGATTTTCTGACCGGCTCGGCGGCTTGGGGCGTGCTGCTTACGCTGGTGGCCTTTGGGCTGGGTGTGCTCATCAACCGGGTGACTGGCAAGGCCATCTTTAACCCGCTGCTGCTGGGCGGCGTTTTCGTTATCATTTTTCTGTCGGTGTGCAATATCCCCTATGGGGATTATAAAGCAAGCTCCGCGCCGGTAAGCTACCTGCTGCTGCCCGCTACGGTGGCGCTGGCCATCCCGCTGTATGAAAAGCTGGACCTGCTCAAAAAGAACGCGCCCGCCATCATCGCAGGCATCTCGGTGGGCACGCTGGTCAGTCTGGGCAGCGCCCTTGCGCTGGCGCTGGCAATGGACCTGACCCAGGAGCAGTACGCTACCCTGCTGCCGAAGTCGGTGACCACCGCCATCAGCATGGACGTGGCCGCAGAGCTGGGCGGCATTGCCGCCTTGACCGGTGCCATCGTCATCGTCACCGGCATCGTGGGCGCACTGCTGGCCGAGACCGTGTGCAAGCTGTTCCACATCACCGACCCCATCGCCAAGGGCGTGGGCATCGGTACGGCAGCCCATGCCGTGGGCACCAGCAAGGCGCTGCAGATGGGCGAGGTGGAGGGCGCCATGAGCGGCCTTTCCATCGCCGTAGCCGGTGTGCTGACCGCCGTGCTCTGCCCGGTGTTCGTGGGCTTTATCCAGTAAGACCTTATGATTTATACAACCGACAAAGCCGGACGGCCGCACAGGCCGTCCGGCTTTGTCGGTTTTGGAACTGGAAAGGCAGGCTGCTCTTTGCCTGCGAAATGTTTGTTTTACTAAACTTACCGGTTTTGCTTGACAAGCCCCTGCAGGCGTGCTATTTTAGATTCCGTCAATTAGCTTAACCTAACCATCTGAGGGGCTTTGCTCCGCAGGTTTTTCTTTGCACGCAATGTTAGGTGTTGCTAACTATGTGGCAGCGAGCTTCTGCCATTGCGATGAAAGGAGCATTTTTCATGAGAACGAAGAAATTTCTTTCCCTGCTGCTGTCGGCGGCTATGGCGTTCAGCCTGCTGACCGCTACCGCCTTTGCAGCAGCCCCCGCCGAGGAGGAAAACGGCTTTTTTGATTTCCTGCTGGGCAAAAAGTACACCTACCTTTACGCTGCCCTGACTTGGGATGAGTACTGGGCAAACGAGAAGGTCTATGCTGCCGGCAGCACTGCCGCCTCTGCGCAGTTGGACAGCCACGAGGAGCACGACCTTGGCGCATTTGATGCAGTTTCCCGCGCCACCGTCAACCACGGTCTGCACCGCGGCAGCTTCCAGAGCACTGCTGTCATCTACGCCAAGGACGGCAGCACCTACACCGTTTCCCACTGGTCGGACGATGGCAAGACCATCTATCTGGCCGATGGCACTACCGTAGGCTGGAACCGCGGCACCATCACCAAGGCCGACGGCTCTACCGTGCAGATGGATCACTACGAGGTGCTGGGCACCAAGTATGTGCCGGTGCGCGTGGCCACCAGCGACCTTGCAGATTTCTGCTCCAAGTACACCGTGGTGGAAAACGGCGGTCAGCTGGTGGGCGGCTACTCTGAAAAGAACCTGACCGCCTACACCCTGACGGCTGCGGTGGACAAGAACACCAACGGCCTGAAGTACGCTACCAAGAGCGGCGATGGCTACACCTTCTCTGCCGCACACACCGGCACCGGTTCCGGCGTGGCAGAAGCCGCCCAGAAGGCTGCCGAAGGTCTTACCGTGAACCTGCGCAGCGGCAGCGATGTGGGCAGCTTTGGCGAGTTCATCCGTGTGGACCTGAACGGCAACTACGGCGAGCTGGGCTCCCGGATGCAGTCTGTGGTGTGGACCTACTACGGCGACGACAGCACCTACACCCACGCCAAGGCCTCCTACGGCACCAAGTTTGCAGCCGACAACTGGATGCACAAGTCCATGGGCATCCAGCTGGGTCTGAGCGATTCTGCCCGCTGCCAGCTGCCGGAGGGCACTGACGGCACCGGCTACTGGACCGTCACCATCCGCGCACTGGGCTACGCCGACACCGTGGTCAAGCTCCAGACCACTGCCGAGAACCTTGCCAAGCATGAGCTGGCAAGCGACGCCGACCGCGCCGCCCTGCAGGCTGTGGTCGCTGAGGCACAGAGCAAGGCAAAGGCCGCTTACACCGCAGCCAGCTATGCGGATCTGGAGACCGAGCTGGCCGAGAGCGTGGAACTGCTGAGCCGCGAGACCCTGTATAAGGCCGCTGCACTGGAGCAGGTGACCCACCTGACCGATGCCGTGCAGAACCTGAAGGCTGTCTGATCCGGCAAAAAACAGAACACCCAAAAAGCAAGGTCGCTTTATGCAGGCGGCCTTGCTTTTCCGTGTCAGGAGGAGTTGGAATGAACAAAAAACGATGCAATGCGCTGCTGCCGTTGGTGCAGCTGCTCCCGGCGGTGGCGGCAGCGGCGGCTGTGCTTTTTGCCCTGCCGCGCACTGTGCCGGTGCTGGCTGCCGTGCCGGAAAGGCTGGCAGCCGTGGTGGAGCAGCCGGTGGAAGCCGCTTCCTCCGAAGCGGAGGAAGAAGCCCTGCCCAAGCTGCCCTATGCCGACGGCGTTTACGTCGGCTCTTCCCGGGGCTACGGTGGTGCCGTCCGGGTGCAGGTCACCATGGAAAACGGCAGCATCACGGAGGTGGAAATTCTGGACGCCTCCCACGAGACAAAGCAGTTTCTGCGGCGCGCAAAGCGGCTTCTGACCACCGTAGTGGATGCCCAGAGCTGGGAGGTGGATGCGGTTTCCGAAGCCACCTACACCAGCCGGGGCATTCTGGGTGCGGTGCAGAACGCCCTGACCGGCGAGGTGGTCAACAACCCCCTGCCGCCGCAGCCAAAGCCTGCCGCACCGCTGGTGGTGGAGGAATTTACCGCGCCCTCCACCTACCTTGACGGCATCTACACCGCCGAGGCCATGGGCTTTGAGGGCAGAATCACGGTGCAGGTCACGGTGGCAGAGGATAAGATCACGGATATCACCCTTCTGAGTGCCGAGGACGAGGAGGAATATCTTGCCCGGGCAAGGCGGGTCATCCCCGCCATTCTGGAGGGGCAGAGCCCCAATGTGGATGCCGTTTCCGGTGCCACCTACTCCTCCACCGGCATCCTGAACGCAGTCAAGCTGGCGCTGGCAAAGGCAGCGGTTGCCCCGGCAGAGGAAGCTGCCCCGGAGCAGGCAGCCTCGGAAGAAGTGGTAGAAGAAGCCGCACCGTCCGAAGCGGCAGAGCCCGAGGAAACGCCGGTCACCGCGCCCACCGTGGAGGTGGTGCAGCCGGAGGAAAAGAGCGCCGTTCCCGCGTGGCTCAAGGAGGTGTGGCAGCAGCTTTTCCCGGCAGAAACACCGGCTTCCTCTGAGGAGGTGCCGCCGACCTCCGAGGCGGTGCCGCCGCCGGAAGAGACCGGGACCGAACCTGAAACGGAAGGAGCAGCGGAATGAAATACAAAAATTTTCTCCTCCGGGCGGTGAACCTGCTGCTGATCCTTGGCGTACTGTGGCAATACCAGCAGGTGGCGCTGGTCCGGGCTGCGGCGGTGAGCCAGCGCAAGCAGGAAATTGCCGAAGTGGAGGCCTACAACGCTTCCGTTTTGCAGGCGCAGAGCGCAGCGCAGGAAGAGCAGAGCCAAGACGGCTACCGGGACGGCACCTACGAGGGCAGCGCCTTTGGCTTTGGCGATGTCATCCGGGTGTCGGTGACCATCCGGGACGGAAAAATGACCGATATTGCGGTGCTGGATGCCTCCGGTGAGGACAAGCCCTACTATAAACAGGCGCTGTCTTTGCTGGACGAGATGCTGGCGGTGCAGTCTGCCGAGGTGGATACCGTTTCCGGCGCCACCCTTACGGCAGAAGGGCTCATCGGTGCAGTAGAGGACGCACTGGGAAAGGCGGCAGGATGATGGAAAAAACACAGACAAAGCCTTTAACGGCGGCGCAGCAGCGTCAGCGGGATAAAAAGCGCCGTACATGGCTGCGCGCCGGGGTGCAGCTGTTCTTCTTTGTGTCCATGCCGGGCGCATTCGTGGCCGGGTTTTCCGGGGTAAAGCAGCTCTTTCTGCACATCGGTGCGGGCGAGGTGCTCTCAGCGGACAGCTTCACGCTTTCCCTGCTGGGGCTGTGCGGCTTCACGCTGCTGTTCGACCGGTTTTTCTGCGGGTATGCCTGCGCCTTTGGCAGCTTAGGCGATGCCGTCTGGGCGCTTTCCGGGCTACTCCAGAAAAAGCTGCTCCGCCGCAAAAAGCAGCTCCGTCTGCCGGAGCGGGCGGTGCTTTGGGGGCAGAAGGTCAAGTATCTGCTGCTGGCAGGGCTGGTGGCGCTGTATGTGACCCGGCAGGAAAAGCTGCTGACCGGCACAAGCCCGTGGGAGGTATTTTCCCGCCTGACGGCACTGCGTCTGCCGCCGGAGGGCTTCGGCGTGGGCATCGCGCTGCTTGTGCTCATCTTGCTGGGCATGGCAGTGCAGCCCCGGTTCTTCTGCCAGTTCCTCTGCCCCATGGGCGCGGTGTTCGCCCTGCTGCCGGTGCTGCCCTTTGCGCGGCTGCACCGGCAGAGCGAGGGCTGCATCCCGGGCTGCAATGCCTGCAAACAGCAGTGTCCGGTGTGCCTGAAGCTGGAGGAAAGCAGCCTGCGCAGCGGGGAGTGCATCGCCTGCGAAGCCTGCGTGGGCACCTGCCCCAAGCAGAACATCCACCGGTGGGATACCGCCTTGTGCAAGCACCAGTGGCTGCCGGTGCTGGGTAAGGCGCTGCTCTTTTTCCTGCTGGGCTGCTGGCTGGGCTTCTGCCGGTTTATCTGAAACAAAAAGGGAGGCCGCCGCACAGTATTTGTGCAGCAGCCTCCTTTTGGCTGGGACGATTTTGAATGCCCGCCGCTATGCTCTGGGCATTTTCAGCGGAAAAATTATTTTTAATTTCGGTACGCCGGAGCGTCTGCGGACGCTCCGGCGTTCCATTTTTACAGGGAAGACTTCTGCTCCAGCAGGTCTGTCATGCTGCGCAGGCTGATGCCGAGGGTGGAAAGGTTATGCAGCATCGCGCTGGTGGCAGGGGGCAGGATGCCCAGAGCACCCAGAAGGATGAGCGCGGAGTTGAAGCTGAGGACAAAGCGGTAATTGCTGCCCACCCGCTTTTGCAGGGCGTTGGCAATGGCTTTTAAGGTCACCAGCTCTTCCAGACTGTCCGCGCGGATGGTCACATCGGCGATCTCCCGGGCGATGGCGGCACCGGAATGGATGGCGATGCCGATATCTGCCGCCGACAGGGCGGGCGAATCGTTGATGCCGTCGCCGATCATCACCACCGTATGTCCCTCGGCCTTGGCGTCGCGGACAAAGGCGGCTTTATCCTCCGGCAGCACCTCCGCAAAGCAGCGGTCCACCCCCACCTGCGCCGCAATGGCGCGGGCGGTGCGGTCGCTGTCGCCGGTCATCATGACCGTCTGGGCAATGCCCAGCCTCCGGAGCTTATGCAGCACCTGTGCTGCCTCCGGGCGCAGGGGGTCTGCGATGCAGATGACCCCCGCCAGTACCCCGGACGCTGCCAGATACAGGTGGGAATACTGGGGGTCCAGCGCATCGAACTTTGCCTGTTCTCCTGCCGGGATGGTGCAGCCCTCGTCCTCAAAGATGAAGTGGGCGCTGCCAATGACCACCCGCGTGCCGCCCACCCGGCTGGCAATGCCGTGCGCCACGATGTATTCCACCTCGGAGTGCATCTCCTCGTGGGAGATGCCCCGCTCCTTGGCGGCGCGGACAACGGCATTTGCCATGGAATGGGGAAAGTGCTCCTCCAGACAGGCCGCAAGCTGCAATACCTCCTGCTCCTCGCAGCCGGAGAAGGGCACTACCTGCACCACCTGCGGGGTGGCGCGGGTGAGGGTGCCGGTCTTATCGAACACGATGGTGTCCGCCTTTGCCAGCGCTTCCAGATACTTGCCGCCCTTTACGGTGATGTGGTATTCCCCGCACTCCCGCATGGCAGAGAGCACCGCCAGCGGCATGGAAAGCTTCAGCGCACAGGAGAAGTCCACCATCAAAATGGAGATGGCGCGGGTGACGTTGCGGGTAAAGGCATAGGTAGCCACCGTACCGGCAAGGCACCAAGGCACCAGACGGTCAGCCAGCTGCAAAGCCCGGTTCTCGGTGCCGGACTTGAGTTTTTCCGATTCCTCGATCATCGCCACGATCTTATCGTAGCGGTTGGCGCCGCCCTCTGCCTTGGCCACAAGGACGCATTCGCCCTCTTCCACCACCGTTCCGGCGTAGACGGTAGCCCCGACGGTCTTGCGCACCGGCATGGACTCGCCGGTGAGGGCGGCCTGATTGACCATGGCTTCACCCTCCAGCACCATGCCGTCCAGCGGGATCATGTTGCCGGAGCGCACCACTACCTCGTCCCCGGCATGAACGCGGGTCAAGGGCACCAGCACCTCGCCCTGCGGGGTGCGCACCCAGACCTTATCCACGTTCAGCGCCATGCTGCGGGCAAGGTCGTCCAAACTCTTTTTCCGCGTCCACTCCTCCAGCAGGCTGCCCACCGTCAGCAGGAACATCACCGAGCCTGCGGTGCTGTAATCGCCCCGCAGGAGGGAGGCGGTGATGCTGAGCGCATCCAGCACCTCTACCTCCAGCTTGCGGTGCAGCAGGCAGCGGACGCCCTTCCAGACAAAGGCGATGGAGCGCCACACCGTATACGCCGCCGCAATGGGCGCAGGCAGGAACACCTTGCGGAACACCCGGCCCGCCACAAGGCTGACCATCTTTTCCTGATATTCCTGATTGATCCTCCGGCTGTCGTGGGAGGTGACCAGTACCTCTAATTCTTCGTTGTCAAAGCGGTAGGCTGCCAGCAGGGCGGCGGCGTCCTTCCGGCTGCCCCGGTAGGTCAGCACCACATCTCCGGTGCGCTCGTAGACGGTGGCTTTTTGGATGATATCCTGCCCGTTCAGGTAGGCCTCCAGCACATCTGCCCGGTGCAGCGTCATGCGCACAGCGCAGACGTGCACCCGCATCCGTCCCTTGCCTTCATGTAGGATCGTACATTTCATTGCTTTTCTTACCCCTCTGCGTAAAAAAGAGCCGCCCAAAGCGGCGGCTCTGCTGCGTCATATCACTGTGCGGTCTGCTCTTCGGCCGGCTCTGCAGCCGTATCCTCAATGACCTCCTGTGCAGCCTCGGCGGCACGGCTCTCGTTGATGGCCTTGGCATCGGCAAGGATATCGCCGGCCTCCTCCTGCACCTTATTCACGGTCTGCATGGTGCAGTCCTTCATCCGCAGCACCGCTGCGGTGGTCTGGGTGTAGACCTTCTTTGCGTCCTTGCTGGACAGCACCTTGAAACCGGCAGAGCCGAACACCACACCGCCCAAAAACAGTGCAAGCTTTTTTGCATCAAACATATTTACCCCTCGTTTCTGTATTTCCCAGCTGTGTGCCCGCGCCCGGAGCGGGGCGGGCTCTTTATCTTTGTATTGTAGCACGCTTTCGGGCTTTTTCAATATTTTCTGACGATGTTAGGCTCTATTAACATTGTTAGCGAAAGCTTGCACAATAAAAAACAGGGCGCTCCCCGGAGGGAGCGCCCTGTTTGATACATCTGTTATGCAAGGTGGAACAGATCGATCAGCACGACCATGGCAAGGCCATAGTAGACCACGACGGCCACCAGATCGTTGATCGTGGTGATTAGCGGGCCGGAGGCGACCGCCGGGTCGATATGGATCTTGTGGAACAGCATCGGGATCAGCGTGCCCACCAGACTGGAAATGACCATGGACACGATCAGCGACAGCCCGACGCAGCCGGACAGCAAAAAGGCCGAGGTCCAGACGTAGCCCTTGAAAAAGTGGATGTAGCAGCCCAGAAAGCCCAAGGCCATCACGGCCAGAATGGCACCGTTCAAAAGACCCACGCGGGTCTCCTTCCAGAGCAGCTGCAGCTTTTTGGAAAGGGTCAGGTTTTCGTCCACCAGCACACGGATGGTCACCGCCAGCGACTGGGTGCCGACGTTACCGGCCATATCCAGCACCATGGACTGGAAGCAGATGACCACCGGCAGCACCGCTACCACCGATTCAAACGCGCCGACGACCGAGGAGACCAGCATTCCGAGGAACAGCAACGCGATCAGCCACGGGAGACGCTTTTTCACGCTTTCAAAAACGCTTTCGTTCAGATCTTCCTCGCCGGTCAAGCCGCCCAGCTTTGCGTAATCATCGCCCATCTCATCATCGACCAGCTCGACCACATCGGACGAGGTGATGATGCCCACCAGCTTACCGGCATCGTTCAGCACGGGCAGGCTGCGCTCCGCGTAGTCCACGATGCGGTCGATACAATCGCTGACCTGCTCCCGGTCTGTGACATAGGGATAGGAGCGGACGATCAGGCTTTCCAGACTTTCCTCTGCGCGTGCAATGATGAGGTCCTTCAGGTCGATGGCGCCGTAGAAGTGCTCGTTTTCGTCCACCACATACAGCGTGGAGATGTTGTCGTTTTCTCCGGCCTGCTTTACCAGCTCGCTCATCGCCTGCCGGATGGTCATATCGTTTTTGATGGAGATGTAGTTGGTCGTCATCCTACTGCCGATCTCATCCTCGTCATACGAGAGCAGCATCTTCACATCTTCAACAGAGTCCTTGTCCAGCTTGTTGACGATCTCGTTCTTATCGGTATCGTCAAGATCCTCCAGTGCGTCCACCGCATCGTCCGAGTCCATGTTGGAAATGACCTTTGCAGCCTCGTGGCTGGGCAGCTCCTTCAGGTACGGCTCGGCATCGTCCAGATAGGTGAAGATCTCGGCAACGGTATCCACGCCCAGAATGGAATAGAGCGACTGGCGTTCAGCGGGGGTCAGCGCCTCCAACGCATCCGCCAGATCCTTTTCATGGTAATCAGACAGCTTTTCAGCCAGCTCTGCCTTGGGCAGACCGCTGTGAATGATGCTCAGAATTTCCTGCACATAATTCTTCTGCATGGGTAGTTCCTCCTGATTCCGCGAGCTTGACAAATCAAAATCCATCGCTCCGCTTAAAATTTTGCACCTCATCATAGCACATCCGGTATGCGGCGGCAACCCTGCCAGCGTGAATTTTTTGTAAAAATTCGGGCATAAAAATCCCCGCCAAAGCAAAAGGCTCTGGCGGGGAAAAGGCAACGCCTCCCTGTACTCCCCTTTTTGTCGCTGTGCGACATCTTCCCCCGACCAGGGGAAGTCTTTGCTCGCAGGCAGCGGTCGTCGAAAACTCCATACAAAACAAAAAAGACAGCTACCAAAAGCTGTCTCTCTTGTGGTGCGGATAAGAGGACTTGAACCTCCACCGAGTTGCCCCGATTAGAACCTGAATCTAACGCGTCTGCCAAT
>CAKTCY010000037.1 GCA_934540955.1 uncultured Faecalibacterium sp. | reverse complement strand
ATCAACTTTATGTGCGAGACCGACATCGGCAAGGCCAACAGCGAGTATATCGGCTACACCACCCCCATGCACGATGTATGGGAGGTGCTGGACGAGGATCTGAAGACCAGCGAGATCGCCTATCCGTCTGAGGAGGATGCCGCCCGCGAAAAGGTGTTCACCGCCCTGAGCGACGAGGTAAACAGCGAGCTGGACCTGAAGTGGAGCGAGATGAAGAGCTATGACGAGGGCGGCGGCAGCTACCTGTTTTTGATGCTTCTGCTGGCTATGCTGGCGCTGGCCTGCTTTAATATCTGGCGCAAGGTGCGCAGAAAGAACCGCAATCAGTATTGATCGTTCTGCCAAGGCTGCCGCCCCGGATGTGGTGCGGCGGCCTTTTTCCGACAGGAGAAAAAGAATATGGAACAGTTTTATTATAAGGATACCGTCATGGTAGAAAACACCGATGCAGACTGTCACAGCCTGCTCAAGGCCAGCGCCCTGCTGCGCTATGCGGAGCAGGCTTCCTCCATGCACGCCCGGCAGTTTGGCATGGATGACCAGTTTTTCCAGGATCACGGCGTAGCGTTTCTGGTGGGCAAGCAGGCGCTGCGGTTCAGCCGCGTGCCTTCCCGCGGCGAGACCCTGACCCTTTGCTCCCGCTCCGAGGTGAGCCGCCGCGGCTCCATCAAGCGCATTACCACCCTTACGGACGAAGCCGGGCAGGAGGTAGCCATGGTGGACAGCCGCTGGATCATATCCAGCCTTGAGGATGGGCATATCCTGCGCCAGCCGGGGTGGACAGTAGACGGCTACTGGAACGAGACCGTGGAGGAGGAACTGCCCCTTTTGCTGCATAAGCGCCGGGACAGCCTGACCAGCGGCGGCCTGTTTACGGCGCACTACTCCCAGTGCGATATGCACTACCACATCAACAACGCCTTTTATCTGGATATCGTCTGTGACGCACTGCCGCAGGAGATCATGCGCGATCACGTTGTAAAATTCGCCTCCATCAATTACCATCGTGAGGTCCCCATGGGGCAGCAGGTGGAGGTGTTCTACACCCCCTCGGATGAGGGCTGGTACTTTATTGCCAAGCACGCGGACAAAACGGCTTTCGAGTGCTATCTGGAGCTGGAGCCGGTCAAGCAGTAAAAACATGGAGGGATGCCTATGTCCAAGATCAAGGAGCTGTTCGGCACCTTTTTTAAGATCGGTGCATTTACCTTTGGCGGCGGCTATGCCATGGTGGCGCTGCTGGAGCACGAATTTGTGGAGGAAAAGCGCTGGCTCACCCGGGAGGAGTTTCTGGATATGGTCGCCATTGCCGAGTCCACCCCCGGCCCTGTGGCGGTGAACAGCGCCACCTACATCGGCTATAAACTGGCCGGTGTCACCGGTGCGGTGGCCTCCACCTTGGCGGTGTGCCTGCCGTCCTTTGCAGTCATTTATCTTATTTCTTTGTTTTTTGACCGCTTTTTACAGCTGACGGTGGTGGCAAATGCCTTTAAGGGCATTCAGGCCTGTGTCATCTATCTGATCCTGTCCGCCGGGGTCAAGATGCTCAAAAACCTGCAGCGCACCCCCTTCAACACGGCAGTAGTGGCGGTGGTGCTGGCGGCTATGGTGGGCTGCTCTGTGCTGGCGGTAAGGTTTTCCTCCATCTGCTGCATTTTGCTTTGCGGCGCAGCCGGGGTGCTGGCCTACGCAGCAGGGCAGGGGAAGAAAGGCGGCACAAAATGATTTTGCTAAAGCTTTTCTGGAACTTCCTTGTCATCGGTGCGGTGTCCTTTGGCGGCGGCTACGGCATGATCTCGCTGGTGCGGGAAACAGTGCTGGGGCACGGCTGGCTGACCGAGAGCGAGTTTCTCAGCTTTATCGCGGTGTCAGAGTCCACGCCCGGCCCGCTGGCGGTGAATATGGCTACCTTTATCGGCGCTTCGCAGGCGGGGCTGGCAGGCTCCTTTGCGGCAACGGTGGGGGTGGTGCTGCCCTCCTTTGTTATCATTCTGCTGATTGCGGCGGCGCTGCACAGCCTGATGAAGTACGCCGGGGTCAACGCCTTTCTGGCCGGGGTGCGACCCTGCGTGGTGGCTATGATCTTAGCCACCGCCTGCACCATGGGGCTTTCCACGTTGGGAGGCTTTACCACCGTTTCCGGCGGCTCTGCCCCGGATATGCGTGCGCTGGCAGTGTTTGCCCTGCTGGGCATTTTGCATTTTGCCTATAAAAAGAAAACGCAGAAGGCGCCGTCTCCCATCGGGATGATCCTGCTTTCTGCGGTGCTGGGCGCGGTGCTGTGGAGCATCTGACCCGGAAAGAGAGGTTGACCAAATGAACATTACCGTGTATCTGGGGGCAAACCTTGGCACCGACCCTGCACTGCCGCAGGCTGTGCAGCAGCTGGGGCGCTGGATCGGCGAAAGCGGCAATGCGCTGGTGTACGGCGGCAGCAAAAGCGGCCTGATGGGGCTTTTGGCCGACAGTGTGCTGGCCGCAGGCGGCTGGGTGACCGGCGTAGAGCCCAAGTGCTTTCTGGATGCAGAGCTGCAGCACGAGGGACTGACCGAGCTGATCGTGACCGAGGATATCCCCGCCCGCAAGACCAAAATGATCGAGCTGGGCGATGCCTTTATCGCGTTTCCCGGCGGCACCGGCACGCTGGAGGAGATTACCGAGGTCATCAGCAAGCTGTCTCTGGGGCAGATGGACGCGCCCTGCATCCTCTACGACCTGAACGGCTACTATCAGCCTCTGCACAAGCTTTTGCAGCAGATGATTGCCATGGGGCTTTCCACCCCGGCGCGGCAGCGGAGCATCGCCTTTGCAGCCGACCTTGCCCAAATCCGCGCGATCCTTGAAAAATAGAAATAATGGTCCCGATTATATGCAAAAAGCCCGCTGCACATTGTTTTGTGCAACGGGCTTTCTACTATCCTGTTATGTACGCTGTGCGCGTTAAGCTCAGGCGGCAGTGGTGGAAGCAGCCTCAGAAGAAGCAGCCTCGCTGACAGCGGCCTCAGAGGAAGCAGCCTCGGAAGATGCAGCCTCAGAGGAAGCGGCCTCGCTGGAAGCAGCCTCAGAAGAAGCAGCCTCGGAAACAGCGGTGGTGCTTGCGGAAGCAGCCTCAGAGGTGGAGGAAGCGGAAGCGGTAGAGGTACCACCGCAGGCGGTCATGCCAGCAGCCAGAGCCAGAGCAACAACAGCGATGCAAATATTCTTGAGTTTCATATCAATGATCTCCTTAATCTTCTTGTAAGTGTTTTGCAGCGGGTCTTCGGTAGCACCTCACTGCGATGCTATATTCTAGTCCGTTTTTGAAAAAAATCAAGAGGATTTTGGTTGAAAGTTATAATCTGCGTAAAGAATCTGCATAGTTGTCATAAATTTTCGCTAAAAGTCAAAGACTTTTTGGCAAAAATAAAGCCCAGAAACAACAGCGCGCCACAGCCCGCCGTACAGCCTGTTTTTGCAGAATGTCGCCCGGCAGTTGACCCGCTGCCCGGCAGAAGGTGGTATGCTGTGGGCACAGAGCAAAGCCAGCGCCGCCGGGCGGGAAGCGCAAAATGATGAAAAAATGAGATATACTCACAAAAATCCTTTTTATTGGACTGCAAATGTGGATAATAGAGGCATGGCGAGGGACGGACATCCCCCGGAGGGCTTCAACGAGAAAAACATTTGTGGAGGATAAAACAATGAAGGACTTTGATTTTGGCTACTTTGGCACCGGCGACGAGGGCTATGCCCAGTACATGACCGCATTTGAGCGCAGCTTCAGCACGGACAGCACCGACAGCTTTGCGTCCGATGACGCAGACTGCGATGCAGACAGCTGCGACAGCAGCGAGGACGATTTCTAAGTCCGCACCCTTTTGCCCGTTTGTGCATACAAAGGGCAAAGGGGGAATGCGGCTTGAACCGGATCGTTTTCACACTTGGGGTCTGGCTGTTCCCGGCGGCGTGCACCGCGCTGGGAGCAGCAGGGGTGTTTTTGCTGCGCAGGCAGACAAGGCCGGCTACCCGGCGCATTTTGTGCGGAATGGCGGCGGGTATCATGCTGGCGGCCAGCGTGTGGAGCCTGCTGCTGCCGGCCATTGCCCGGTCGCAGGGCAGGGCGGCGTGGGTGCCCCCGGCGCTGGGACTTATTTTAGGCGCTGTGGGGCTTTTGCGGCTGGAGGATGCCGCCGGGCAGCTGCTGGCGGGCGGCCCCGGGCATTGCGGGCGTATGGTGCTGGCGGTCACCCTGCACAACCTGCCGGAGGGCATGGTGGTGGGACTGGCTGCGGCGCTGGCGCTGCACGGGGACGCGGACGCTGTAAGCGGCGCACTGGCGCTGAGCCTTGGCATCGGCTTGCAGAACATCCCGGAGGGGGCGGCGGTCAGTCTGCCGCTGACCCAGAGCGGGCGCACCCGGGGGCAGTCCTTTGCCGCCGGGGCGGCGTCCGGGCTGGTGGAGCCTCTGGGTGCGGTGCTGGCCTTTGTGCTGGCCGAGTGGGTAGGTGCAGCGCTGCCGTGGCTTATGAGCGCAGCGGCGGGCTGTATGGTGTGTGTGACCGCACAGGAGATGATCCCTGAGGCGGTGGAACCGGATGAAGTGGCCGGTGTCATCAGCATCGTGCTGGGGTTTGCGCTGATGATGGCACTGGATGTGGCCCTATGAAAAAAGGACTGCTGCATCGTTTGACGCAGCAGTCCTTTTTGGTGAGAAGATTTCAAATGCCCTCCGCTTCTTCCGGGTTGCGGCACCCAGCATCCGCTTCGTGCCTCGGGCGGCACTTGCGTCTTGCTGGCCGCTGCCCCAACAACTCCTCCCTGTTTCCGCCACTGGCGGCGGTCGTCGTCGTTGCTGGGCATGGGCAGAGGAAAAAATATTTTTTATTTGCAGTTCCGAAACGCCTGCGGGCGTTTCGGAACTGCTTTTTCACGGGAAGAGTTATGCCTGAAGGTGGCGTTGTTTTGGTTAAGGGTGATTATACCGTCTGCTGCTGGTTCTGGCGCAGATGCCGCCGCACCACCAGCAGGCAGCCGAGATGCACCAGCGCGGTCAGCGCCCAGCTGAGGGGGTAGCTGATGTACAGCATAAAGGGAGTGCGGTTTAGCTGGAAAATGGTGGCGATCCACACCAGCCGCAGCACGCACACACCCACAAGACTTACCACCATGGGCAGCACGCTGTAGCCCAGCCCGCGCAGGCTGCTGGCCAGCACGTCCATAATGCCGCACAGCAGGTAGAAGCCGCAGATGAGCCTTAACCGCTCAACGCCGGTGGCGATGACCGCAGTGTCCGAGGAGTAGAAGCGCAGCAGCTGGTTTCCCGCCAGCGCTGCGCCGCCGCCCAGCACAAGGCCGGTGACCACGACGCACAGCAGACAGTTGCGGATCACCCGGTCAAGGTTGTGGTACTTGCGTGCGCCGATGTTCTGGCTGGTAAAGGTGACAGCGGCCTGTGCAAAGGCGTTCATGGCGGTGTACACAAAGCCCTCCAGATTGGAGGAGGCAGAGTTGCCCGCCACCACCATGGAGCCGAAGGAGTTGATGGAGGACTGGATGACCACGTTGGAAAGGCTGAACACCGTGCTTTGCAGACCGGCAGGCAGACCGATGAGCAGGATCTGCTTCAGCGTCCCGGCGTGGAAGCCCAGCCGCCGCAGGTCCAGCCGCAGTGCGCCCTCCTCCCGGACGAGCATTCCGGTCACCAGCAGTGCGGACACGGTCTGGCTGATGATGGTAGCCAGCGCCACGCCCGCCACACTCATGGAAAAGCCGATGACAAAGACCAGATTCAGCACCACGTTGATGACACCGGCAGCGGCCAGACAGTACAGCGGGCGCTTGGTGTCGCCCACGGCCCGCAGCAGCGCACTGCTGAAGTTGTACAGCATGGTCATGGGCATCCCGATAAAATAGATCTTCAGGTACAGGGTGGAAAGGCCGATCACGTCCTCCGGGCAGCTCATCAGCTCCAGCAGGCCGCGTGCGGCGCAAAAGCCCACCACCGCCAGCAGCACGCCGCTGACTAAGCCCAGCGCTACGGCGGTGTGCACCGTATCCTGCACGCCCTTTTCGTCCTGGGCACCAAAGCACCGGGCTGCCACCACGTTGGCACCCAGCGAAAGCCCGACGAACAGGTTGACCAGCAGGTTGATCAACGCGCCGTTGGAGCCAACGGCAGCCAGCGCCGTGCTGCCCGCAAAGCGCCCCACCACCACAACATCGGCAGCGTTGAACAGCAATTGCAGAATGCTGGATGCCGCCAGCGGCACGGAAAACAAGATGATCTTTTGCAGCATGGGCCCGCTGGTCAGGTCTGCGGAACGGCTGGTCGTAGCCATGAGTGATCTACCTCCTATAATAAGCCTTGCGTGAACATAGCAATTACCTATTATAGCGCGATATTAGGTAAAAAACAAGAGGTAAAGCCGCCCTTTTGCCCCAAAAGCGCAAATATCGCCCGCCGGGCGCAGCCTGCAATTGAAAAATGCTGCCCATACTGCTATAATAAGGCGGTAGACCCGTAGAAAACGGAGGAAGTTTTATTTATGTATCGGAATCGGATCAAACGGTTGCTGGATATTTTGCTGTCGGCCTGCGGCATCCTGTGCCTTTCGTGGCTGCTGCTGCTTTTGGCTGCTGCCATCAAGCTGGACTCTCCCGGGCCGGTGTTTTTCCGGCAGAAGCGTGTGGGCATCGGCAAGCGGCATTTCCAGATCCTCAAGTTCCGCACCATGCGCATTGATACCCCGCACGATATGCCCACCCATCTGCTGCACGACCCGGAGCAGTATATCACCCGCATGGGGCGTTTTTTGCGCAAGACCAGTCTGGACGAGCTGCCTCAGCTGTGGAATATCCTTGTGGGGGATATGGCGGTCATCGGCCCGCGCCCGGCGCTGTGGAACCAGTACGACCTGCTGGCAGAGCGGGATAAGTACGGCGCAAACGATGTGCGCCCGGGGCTGACCGGCTGGGCGCAGATCCATGGCCGGGACGAGCTGGAAATTGCCGAAAAGGCAAAGCTGGACGGCTGGTATGTGGAGCACATCAGCTTCTGGCTGGATGTAAAGTGCTTTTTTGGCACCATTACCGCCGTGCTCAGGCATGACGGCGTGGTGGAGGGCGGCACCGGCACTTTGCACGATGAAAAATGACCTGTTATGCAGAGACACCAAAGCGTTGGCCGACGCTTTGGTGTCTCCATTTTTACACAAAGCACAGCATAGACCGGCTGAAATTGGCATATCTCTTGATTTATCCCCTGAAAAGCGTATAATAAAACAGTACACAAGACGTTAAAGGAGGATTCCTGTATTATGGAACGCACCTATATCAATGAGGCTCAAAAGGCCATCGGCGGCACGGTGAAGGTGCAGGGCTTTATCGAGAACCTGCGCAACAGCAAGTATATGGCATTTATCGTGCTGAAGGATATTACCGGCAAGCTGCAGATCACGGTGGAAAAGGCCGACCACCCTGAGCTGGTGGATACCATCGACCAGCTTACCCCGGACTCTGTCATCACCGTAACCGGCAAGGTGATGGAGAACGACTACGTCAAGATGGGCGGCGTGGAGATGATCCCCGAGAGCATCGAGGTGGAGAGCACCGCCGATGCACTGCCCATCGTCCGCAAGGAGATCGCAGCCACCAAGAAAAAGAAGGCTGTGGAGCGCTCCAGCATCGACCAGCGCATCGACTACCGCTGGATCGACCTGCGCACCGACGAGAACCAGCTGATGTTCAAGGCACAGAGCTGCTTTGTCAACGCTATGCGTAAGTTCCTGCTGGACCGCAGCTTCATCGAGATCCACACCCCCAAGCTGATCGCTGCTGCCAGCGAGAGCGGCTCTGAGGTGTTCAAGGTGGACTACTTCGACCGCAACGCCTATTTGGCACAGAGCCCCCAGTTCTATAAGCAGATGGCTATGGCTGCCGGCTTTGAGCGTATCTTCGAGACCGGCCCCGTGTTCCGCGCCGAGAAGAGCTACACCAACAAGCACGCTACCGAGTTCTCCGGCTTCGATCTGGAGTTCAGCTACATCACCTCCTTCAAGGACGTGATGAAGATGGAAGAGGAGCTGCTGACCGCCGGTCTGCAGGCCGTTAAAGACAACTACGGCGACCAGATCAAGGAACTGTTCGGGCAGGAGGTCATCGTGCCCACTACGCCGTTCCCGGTGGTCAAGCTGGCAGACCTGTACAAGGCTCTGGAGGAAGAGTTTGGCTACACCGTAGACGAGAGCGAGAAGGGCGATCTGACCACCGAGGCCGAGCGCCTGAGCTACGACTGGGTCAAGAAGCACTACGGTCACGAGTTCCTGTTCATCACCGATTACTCTGCCGAGAAGCGCGCCTTCTACCATATGCGCGACGAGAACGGCGTGCCGCAGGGCTACGACCTGATCTGGCGCGGCGTGGAGATCACCACCGGTGCCCAGCGTGAGCACCGCTACGAGGTGCTGAAGAAGCAGGCCGAGGAGAAGGGTCTGGCGGATGATGTCAAGTTCTATCTGGAGTTCTTCCAGTACGGCTGCCCGCCCCACGGCGGCTTCGGTCTGGGCATCGACCGCCTGACCATGCTGCTGTGCGGCCTGAGCATCAAGGACGCCGAGTTCCTGTTCCGCGGCCCCAACCGCCTGACCCCGTGATGTTGCAGTCCGATCATAAATTTTAACGTTATCATAAAAACACAAGACCCGGGATCCTCTCAAAGCCAAACGGCTCATAAGGATCCCGGGTCTTGTGCGTTATTTTCCCTGAAAAGGTGCAGGGCGGGACAGACCGTTTTTCTCCGCGTCCCTTTCCAAAGGCGGAAGAAGCCTCAGAGGTCCGTCCGGGGTGTGGCGCACATCTCCCAGAAGTGCAGCTCGTGCTCCGAGCAGGCGCGGAAGATGGCGCGGCAGCGGGCAGCGCGCTCCGGTGAAAGGCCAGTGCAGGCCACCTCGGCTCTCTCTGCCCATGTGCGGCAGGCGGTATCGTAGCCGGGGCTTGCATAGTCCAGCACCAGTGCGCCATAGTAGGCGTCCTTTACGGCGGGGGAGCGCTGCAAAAGCTTCTGGAACAGCCAGCCGTAGCTCAGCATACAGGGCAGGCAGGCCATCAGACACTCGGCCTCCCCCTCGCCGGTGCGGGCAGCGTCGATCATGCAGTCCAGATAAGCGCGGTTCTCCGGGCGCAGGGGCAGGGACTGGATGTCAGCCTCCCGCAGACCGTACTGCTCCAGATACCGCAGCCGGGTCAGGTCTTCGTTCTCCTGCACGAAGGACAGCAGGGAATAGTAGGTGCGCATGGCCGCCATGGTGGTGGCCTTGGTCATGCCCCAAGCAAAGATCTTGGCGTACTCCCGCAGATACAGGCTGTCCTCCACAAGGTAGCTTTTAAAGCAGTCCTCGCTCAGGGTGCCGTTTTCCATCCTTTGCAGAAACTCGGTCTGCAAGCACTGCTCCCACACGGGTAAGTCGGCCTGCACCAGCGCCGAGACAAAGGGCAGGTCAGTCACGGACAAAATCTCCCTTCAGGTTGAAGGTGTGGTCCATGGGCCCGGAGCCGTGCCCTAAGTCCAGCATAGCGGACAGGCAGCCGGAAATGTAGGCCTTGGCGCGCTCCACGGCGGTGTCAAGGTCGTAGCCCTTGGCAAGATTGGAGGCGATAGCGCTGGACAGGGTGCAGCCGGTGCCGTGGGTGTTGGGGTTTGCAATGCGCTTGCCCTTGAACCACTTGCCGGTGCCATTGCACCACAAAAGGTCGTCGGCATCGTTGATCTGGTGGCCGCCCTTGCACAGCACGGCGCAGCCGTAGCGCTCGCTGATGGTGCGGGCGGCGGCCTCCATGTCGGCGGCGTTGGAAATGGTCATGCCGGACAGGATCTCGGCCTCCGGGATGTTGGGAGTAAGCACCTCAGCCAGCGGCAGCAGCTTTTCGGTCAGTGCCTGCACGGCATCGTCCTGCAGCAGCTTTGCGCCGGAGGTGGCCACCATCACGGGATCTACCACGATGTGCTTTGCGCCGTAGAAATGCAGCCGCTCGGCGATGGTGTCGATGAGCGGGGCAGCGGATACCATGCCGATCTTCACCGCATCCGGGTAGATGTCGGTGAACACGGCATCGAGCTGCTGCGCCAGAAACTGCGGTGTTGTGTCAAAAATGGCGGTCACGCCGGTGGTGTTCTGTGCCGTCAGGGCGGTAATGGCGCTCATGGCAAACACACCGTTGGCGGTCATGGTCTTGATATCGGCCTGGATCCCGGCGCCGCCGCTGGAATCACTGCCGGCAATGGTCAATGCAGTTTTCATAGTAAAATTCTCCTTGTTTTTTTATTCGCCCAGTGCGGTGCGGAGGTTGTCCAGCACCTTTTTGCTCAGCAGCACAAAGGCCTGCTTGGTACGGCCTGCGGATACATTGGCGCAGCGCACGTTTTCCCGGGCAAAGAAGTCCTCGGCCACGGGGCCTGCGGCAGCGCGGGTATCGCAGAAGAAGCGGGTGCCGGGCTCGTCCAGCCACTTCTCCAGCGCAGCGGAGTCAAAGCCGGGGCCGATGGAGGTATTGAACAGCACCTTGCCTGCACCCAGCTGGGCAAACTCGTTTTCGCCCAGCAGCAGCACGTTCTTGTTCAGGCAGGTGAACACCACCTCACTGTCTGCCAGCAGCTGGGGCAGGGGCCTGAAGGTCATACCGGCAGCCTCGGCGTCCGGCTTTGCGCTGCGGGCAAAGTAGCTGATCTCTGCGCCCATAAATTGCAGCGCATCGGCGATCATCCGGCCGGAAACGCCCAGCCCTACGATGCCAACCTTCAGGCCGGTGATCTCCACCGGCTCGTCCCGCAGCATGGGCATCCCAAAGCCGTGCAGCAGGCCGGTCAGCTCGTGCAGAACGTACTCCACAACGCCGCGGTCGCCGTAATCCCGGATGCCCAGCACCTGGATGCCCCGGGTGCGTGCGTAGGCGATATCCACGTTGGCGCTCTCCTCAGAGTACAGGCTGCAGCACATCCCGATATAGCGGATGTTGGGGCACTGCGCAATGACCTCCTTGCCCATGCGGGAGGTGTAGCTCAGCAGCACGGCATCGGCGTCCCCGATGCGGCGCACCATCTCATCGTCGCTGCCGGGCACGTCCCGGTACAGCACTACCTCTTTGGCGTAGCGGTGCAGCTCCTCCTCGGCAGAGGGGATCAGGCTGACAGGCTCAATGGCAACAAGCTTTTCAAACATGACGGACTCCTCCTTATATTAGTAGAAGCAGACGGGCGAGGCCAGATTGCGCAGCAGGGAGACGGCGCTCCAGCCCGCAATGGCGCTGGTGGAGGAGCAGATATCCACCACAGCCTTCACGCCCTCGATCTCGGCGGTGATGCAGTGGTCGTCGCCCACCCAGCCGGGCACGGAGTGCATGGTCACACCGGTGATCTCGGGGCCGGTGGTGGCCAGAGAGGTAGCCACAGCCACGTTCACCCGGCGGGGGAAGGTAGCAATGGCCTGCTTGGCGTTGCCGGTGAACACGGTGGTCTTTTCGGTGTCGGTCAGCAGATGCTCTGCCCACACAGGCGTATTGCGGAAGCCCTTTGCACCGGTGTGAGTCTCGATGCCGGCGGTCTCCGGCAGACCCTGCGCCTGTGCCATCAGGGTGACGGTCTGCAGCACGTCAAAGCCGCCGATAGCGCCGCTGGCCAGATGCACCTTGGCGCCGCCCTCCACGGCGGCAGCCTTGACCTGTGCGTAGAAATCCAGATCCGCAAAGGCACCGATAGACAGAATGACCAGATTGACGCCCCGCTTCAGCACCGGGATGGCCATAGCGCGCACCGACTCCACCGAGGCAGCCTCCACGATGTACTCCGGCTCAAGCGCCAGCAGTGCGTCCACGTCCTCGCAGACGGCGCAGCCGACATTGGCTGCGGTCTTTTCAGCCGAGGCGCGGGTACGGCTGGTCACACCCACCAGCTCGTAGTCCGGCAGCAGACCCTTCTTCCACGCGTCGGCCACGATGTTGCCCAGAAAGCCGCAGCCCACAATACCCAATTTTGTTTTCATTTCCGTATCCTAAACTCCTTTTTTCTGCCTGTGGCAGCATATTCAAAGCAAGTATACCATACCGGGCACAAAAAGGGAAATGATGTTTGCGGCAGCCCGGCGGGGCAGGACATAAAAAGTTAACAAAATAAATTACAAAAAAATGACAAAACCCTATTGCAAAATGGTTTCAAAAGAGTTACAATATGGTTACAGCAAGGGCAAGGCCCCAAGGCTGTGTGTGAAATCTTTTTCTTCTTGTTTTTGGGATACTGGGCGCGGATCCTCCTCCTCCGGCTGTTCTCCTTCACAGCTATGATCCATGCGCCGCACAGGCAGTGTCCCGCTTCGTGTGCAAAAGGGCTCGTCCGGTATTTCGGACGAGCTTTTTTGCGTTCTGCAAGCCCTGTTTTGGCTGCAAAAGTGATACTTCAAAAATCAAAGTATGACCAATGCCCAAAAACGCTTGGCAATTTGTCTGTTTTTCCGCAAAGGACAATTATAAAGTTTGGCGCGGCAGGGGTTTGTATTCTTGCGGGCTTTGTGGTAAAGTATATACAATCAATTTATAGGCAGCAAACATGAATGATTTTGATGCTGATCTTTATCGGATGCGTTAAGGTGTATCTGGAAACAAAGAAAATGACGAATATTTCGCAAGCACAAGCGGGATTTAAGGCAAAGAGCCGCAGAAATCCTTTGTGGATTTCAAGGCTGTTTAACGCAAAATCCGGCTGCGCTTGTAGAAATAGGCTAAATTTTCGACTTTTCAGATACACCCTAAGAGAAAAGGAGTTTGATTATGGCTTATTTCTACGAAGAACCCTCCCGCACCTTTGGCGAGTACCTGCTGGTCCCCGGCTATTCCTCTGCGGAGAATGTGCCCACGGCGGTCAGCCTGAAGACCCCGCTGGTCAAGTACCGCAAGGGACAGGAGGAGTGCCCGCTGCAGATGAATATCCCCATGATCAGCGCCATCATGCAGTCGGTCTCCGGCGATAAGCTGGCCATTGCACTGGCTCGTCAGGGCGGCGTTTCCTTTATCTATGGCTCTCAGAGCATCGAGAACGAGGCCGCCATGGTGCGCCGCGTCAAGAGCTTCAAGGCCGGTTATGTGGTGTCCGATTCCAATCTGGCTCCCACTGCCACCCTGCATGACGTGCTGGAGCTGAAGGCACGCACCGGCCACTCCACCATCGCCATCACTGCCGACGGTACTCCCAATGGCAAGCTGCTGGGCATCGTGGCCTCCCGCGATTACCGCGTCAACCACACCCCCGATGACGCTCCTGTCACCACCTTCATGACCCCCATCGAGAAGCTGGTCACCGCTCCGGCCAACACCTCTCTGCACGACTGCAATAACATCATCTGGGACAACAAGATCAACACCCTGCCGCTGGTGGACGCCGAGGGCAATCTGGTGTATATGGTATTCCGCAAGGACTACGATTCCCACAAGGCAAACGTCAACGAGCTGCTGGATAAGAACAAGAGCTACGTTGTAGGCGCCGGTATCAACACCCGCGATTACGCACAGCGCGTGCCCGCACTGGTAGAGGCCGGTGTGGATGTGCTGTGCATCGACTCCTCCGAGGGCTACTCCGAGTGGCAGAGCCGCACCATCGGCTGGATTCGCGAGCACTACGGCGACACCGTCAAGGTAGGCGCCGGCAACGTGGTGGACGCCGAGGGCTTCCGCTTCCTGGCTGAGGCTGGCGCAGACTTCGTGAAGATCGGTATCGGCGGCGGCTCTATCTGCATCACCCGCGAGACCAAGGGCATCGGCCGCGGTCAGGCTACCGCTGTCATCGAGGTCGCCAAGGCTCGTGACGAGTACTACAAGGAGACCGGCATCTATGTGCCCATCTGCTCCGACGGCGGCATCGTCCACGACTACCACATCACCCTCGCGCTGGCCATGGGCGCGGACTTCGTCATGCTGGGCCGCTACTTTGCCCGCTTCGACGAAAGCCCCACGAACAAGGTGCGCATCAATGGCCAGTATATGAAGGAGTACTGGGGCGAAGGCTCCAACCGTGCCCGCAACTGGCAGCGCTACGATCTGGGCGGCTCCACTAAGCTGAGCTTTGAGGAGGGCGTGGACAGCTATGTGCCTTACGCCGGTCCTCTGGCGGACGGCGTGCAGACCACCCTGTACAAGGTAAAGAGCACCATGTGCAACTGCGGCGCTCTGTCCATCCCCGAGCTGCAGCAGAAGGCCAAGCTGACCGTTGTCTCCTCTACCTCCATCGTGGAGGGCGGCAGCCACGACGTTGTGCTGAAGAACGCCACCCCCAGCATCATGAACGGCTAAGCCTGTTATAAGCACAGAGACCGCTGCACAGCGTTTGTGCAGCGGTCTTTTTGCGCGAAAATACTTGCACCGGCAGGGAAATCGTGCTATCATGATAGAAACGCCCTGTCTTGACAGGACGGAGGATCCCCCTGCCGGGCAAGCGGCAGGCGGCGCGCAGTAGGGAAGAGCTGACGCCGGGTATAGATAGAGAGGAAAACATTCATGAACGAGATCAAGGTTGAGCCTTATATCCCCGATGAGGACTACGATAACCCCGCGATGGTGGTGGATTTTTACGAATTTACCATGGCAAACTGCCTGTTCCTGCATGGCTTTAAGGATACCACGCTGGTGTTTGATATGTTCTTCCGCAAAAACCCGGATAATCAGGGCTATTCCATCAGCGCAGGCCAGCGCAAGCTGACCCGCTTTTTGCTGAACTATCACTTCAACGAGCAGGACATCCACTGGCTGCGCACCAAGGGCATGAGCGAGGAGTTCTGCGAGTATCTGCGCACCTACAAGTGGAAGGGCGATATGTACGCTCTGCCCGAGGGCACGGTCTGCTACCCCCATGTACAGATGGTGCGTATCGAGTGCGATCTGGTGGGCGCGATCCTGATCGAGACCTACCTGCTGCAGACCATGAATTTCCATAGCCTGATCGCCACCAAGGCCACCCGCGTCACCGGCCTGAACACCCACACCCCCCGCAACGTCATGGAGTTCGGCACCCGCCGCGCACAGGGCGAGAGTGCCGGTAACGATGGCGCTTACGCCGCAGTGCTGGGCGGCTGCATCGGCACGGCCAACTGTCTGGCCGAGATGAAGTTCGGCGCAGAGGTCAAGGCCGTGGGTACCGTGGCACACAGTTTTATCGAGTTCTTCCCCACCGAATTCGATGCCTTCAAGGCCTTTGCCGATACCTACCCGGATTCGGTCAGCCTGCTGCTGGATACCTATAATATTATGGAGAGCGGTCTGCCCAACCTGATCAAGCTGGACGATTATCTCATTGAGAAGTACCCCAACGACCCCAACCGCCGCGTCAAGAGCGCCCGCATCGACTCCGGCGACCTTGCCCGCGGCTCCAAGCGTCTGCGCAAGGCGCTGGATGCTGCTGGCAAGCCCTACATCAAGCTGGTGGCCTCTAATGGTCTGGACGAGAAGAAGATCGCCAACATGGAGCTGTACGAGCACGCACACTTCGACTCCTACGGCGTGGGCGAGAACCTCATCACCTCCGCTTCCGACCCCGTGTTCGGCGGCGTGTACAAGCTGGTGGCGGTGAAGAAGCCGGACGGCAGCTACACCCCCAAGATGAAGTGCTCGGACTCCGCCAGCAAGGCCATCATCCCGGGCAAGAAGATGCCTTGGCGTCTGTACGACGAAAACGGTCAGGCACAGTGCGACCTCATTGCCATGGACGGCGAGGTCATCGAGGCCGGTAAGCCGGTCACCATGGTCAATCTGGACTCGGACGCCATCGAGCGCACCATCACCTTTACTCCTACCGCTGTGCGCCCGCTGCTGGTGCCGCATATTTTGGGCGGCGAGTTGGCTATTGACCTGCCCTCTATTGCAGAAAAGAAGGCCTATATTGCAAAGCAGCTCACCGAGGAGACTTGGGAGAGCGAGCTGCGGTTGGAGTGCCCCCACAAGCACTACGTCAACATGACCCCCGCAGTGGCCGAGTGCCGCTCCCGGATGTACGCCGAGCTGCACGGCGGCAAGGTGTAAGCAGCACCGAATAAGCAGTTTTTCTTGACAAAACAGGGAAACTATTGTATCATAAAAGCCGCTGATTTTGATAAGAAAGATAATACCACCAGATTGCGAATAGCAGTGTGGTTGTAATAATTTTTCCTCACACCTGTTATTCCCGGCTCCCTCTCAAGCCAGAGGGCAGCAGGGCTTTGTAAGCCGGGTTTGCGCCGCTGTGGTGAAATTGGCAGACACGAGGGACTTAAAATCCCTTTCTGGAGACAGAGTACGGGTTCGACCCCCGTCGGCGGCATCAAAAAGTCTGGAATGATTCGTTGATTCGAGTGATTCCGGGCTTTTTCTTTTTGTCCCATTTTCTGGAAACGCCAGAGGGGCGAGAGGGATTTTTCGCGAAAAAAGGAGGAGTCTCTCTCGTGCGTAACCGTGATTTAAGACCCGCTGACAAGGCAAACCCCACCATCCAACAGGCCTTTGAAAGGTTCCAAAAGTATCCTACAAGGACCGTGATCCCGCGCTTGGAGAGACTGTCAACAAACCCGCTACAAAAAACAAGTATGAGCACACCATCCGTGTTGAAACATACCAGTGGCTGGAAACCTTCCTGCAAAGGAATGAAGATGCCGCCAAAACTTATCTGAGATCGTTTGATTATATCGTGTCAGACGAGTATCACTACATGGTAACAGATGCCAGTTTCAACGATCATGTGGATGCGAGTTATGAGGCTATTAAAGAGCTGTGGACAACGAAGACCTGCATCTTTATGAGCGCAACCGCCTGTCCCTTCTTTGATTATTGGGAGCTGCGGAAAATGATCCCGGAGGGACAGCACTATCGTCTGCCGATGGATTATCGGTTTGTGTCAAGCGTGAAGTTCTTCTACCGTGACGATGACGAATTGGATATCATCCGCCGGGTACAGCCGGGGGAAAAGATCCTCGTTTTTGTGAATACCATCGCCAAGCTGCGAAAACTGCGGGACACTCTGAAAGCAGATGGCATAGAGGATGTGGTGTGCCTGTGCTCCAAATACCGTCAGGAAGCGGAGGAATTTGACAAACTGGATGATGTGCTCGTGGGCAATGTTCTGCAGCATCAGGTCACGCTGACCACAACGACCCTCTATAATGGTGTGGATATGAAAGACCGTGCGCTGAAATATATTGTCAGTGAACTGTGGAACCCGCTCGTCAATGCGCAGATCCTTGGCCGCAAACGTCCCTTGGATGAGGGGGATACCTGTGCGGTATATTTGCTGCATTACCCCAAAGAACGTCTGGAAGGGGAACTTAAAAAAATCGAAAAGTATCAGCTGGAACCGGTCGAGGCATATCGGAAATGGTTTGATGATAGGAAGGCGTGGAAGGCATATCTGCATCAGCCTGAAACACTGGAAATACTGAAAAAAAAGCCATACAGTCGTTCTGGACCCACGGGAAGGCGAATACTGCTGGCGGAAACGTGCGACCTTGCAGGCTCGTGTAGAACGTGTTTTTCTGCTGCAAATGCTTGAACAGGGGTATCAGACAGAGTTGCTGAAAAAGATCGATGAAAGCCTGCTTGCAAAAGTTGAGTGCCTTGACCCGCCGCTGCTGCTTGAGTATCTGGATGCCCATCTGAATGAGGAACGCTACTATGAAGACTGGCAAAAGATATTCTTTGAGCTGGGGCACATCTACAACAAGACAGATGGACACGCTGAGAAATCGTTGCCAAGCTATACCTTTGCGCGTCAATGGCTGCAGCAATATGGATATGATCTTGGAAGTAAGCAAAAGCGATTTGAAGCAGGATAAAAGAAAATGGTCTGGTGGGTGACAAAATCAGAAAATTGATGCCTACGAAATTCACTATACTATATAGAAAAGTGAAATAAATAGGCACGAATTGGGCTCTTTTTTCGACTTTCTTTATTTGATTTTTTTGTGCGTGGTTGTGTTAGCCGAGTGCTTCTTGAACGGCCGAAGCATGAGGACGGGACAGAAACGCTCGGTTAACATGATCACGCCAACGGAAATCTTGACTAAGCGAACCTGTGAGCTTTTTCAAGATTGGAGTTGCTCTAAATCGTCTAAATCGTATGAGCGACAGCGAATACCTTCCTCTTTATCAATCTTTCGCTAAAAGGACGCATATCAGAAATGGGCGACGATCAGATTAGAGTACAATACTTCAAATAATTGATAAAAACAAGTGACGTGTGATTCCGTCTGGAAATGTATGTGGGTACCTCAATTTGTCGATTATTTATATTCTAGTACGTGTCTGCCCGGCGGATGGTATCACAAGCCGTTGTCCTATCTGGATTGATGTGATTAAAAAATGAATTTCAAAATATGGCGCGTTACCGTATAATGCGAGGGCGTCTATGTGGTGGACACCGTTTCGTGGCGGAATTTTAGGCTGCAAAAAAGGGGTACTCAAATTGATTGCCCCTGAAAGCGAATCATGACAGTTCCGTGTGTGATTTCCTACCTCAATTACCAAATTGGTAATCGAGTTCAATGGGTCAAGACATGCTTTGTTGCGCTGATAAAAGTGCACCTGTAACCCGACGGAATAGATTGAAATGGATAGGGTGACATGATATAATATCATCAGAAAGAAGGTGTTTTGATGCTTTATCCTTTTATGACTTTGAACGATGGTACGGAGATTGTGTATTCCTCACCGATTCAGAATGGAAATCAAGAACAGGTGAGAGTCCAGATTGAAACACCTGTCGAGAATGGCTTTAAATCTGCAACTTGCATTCTTCCGGGGTATCTATGGACGAACAATGGCTATTCCGAAATTGAAATGGCAAGCCTGAAGGAATTGATAAAATCTACGGCACATCTGCTGATCCGCTTTTCTCGTGAAGGGGGAATCGAGAGTGCCTAGTCTGTTTCGATTGTTTGGTTATGTGATTTTCTTTTGGAGTAATGAAGGGGCACCGCTTGAACCTGTCCATGTCCATGTCGCAAAAGGCGTGCCCAATGCCAGTGCTACAAAGATTTGGATAACAGAAGCAGGCGGATGTATTGTCGCCAATAATAACTCCAAGATTCCGACAAAAACGCTAAACGCGATTGTGGATGTTCTCGAAAGCCGTTCCAGTTATATCATCGCGCAATGGAATGACGTGTTTGGGGAGTCTAAATTCTACTGCTGATATACTAAAAACAGAGCCCTGCTACTCGTGTCTGAGCGGCAGAGCTCTGTTGCTTTATAGAGGGTCGATCCTCCCATGGCTCTTTCTTTTTCTTCGGAATCGGAATATTGTGCTTCTTGGCGTTTTCTACAAAAGCTTTGTGGCGTTCTTGTTGCTTCTGCTGGTCCAATGCATATCCGATGTTGCTGCGCACCGCATCGGCATACCTGTAATTTGCCTCGTTCCGTTGATGGATCCATTCATTGAACGGAACCCACGTTTTGTGCTGTACGATTATTTTTTGACGAGCATAGCCGGTTGGTTTCTTTCCCATGATATCATCCCTCTGGAAGTTCCTCGATAACATACGTTACATAGGGCAAGACTGGATTGTCCGCTTGCACTTTCTTCAGGACGGGCTCAAGGATGTCCCGATACATCTCGGCGCGCTCACGGGTATCGAACTCTTTCTGGTATAGGGTGTTTTCCTTGCCTGTGTATGTAGATAGCGCTTTGAGCACATATTTGCTTTCAGCCATAAGCTCCGCCTGCTGCTGATAGAAGTGGTGACGATGGGCGCGATGTTTATTACCGCAGCTTTCTCATATATGCTTGGGACGTTCTTTTCTGGCTCTCGTAGAAGGTAACGCCGGTAACATCGTCCACGACCAGATCATCATAAGGAATGCCCTTTTTGTTCAGGTGGTCAATGAACCAGCGCTTTTTCAGATAGCACCACGGGGTTCTGCTGAGGTCGCCGTAACTCAATGCAGGCCGCTCACATGCGTTGTAGGTTTTGCCGCAGATGCTCCACCATTCTTTACGCACCCGCTCCCGCATTTGCAGGACCTCAGAGGCACCATGAAGGCCGTGCTCCTCGCCATACTGATAATCTGCCTTTTTGATTTTTGCATTCTGTCCCGCGCTGACTGCACCAGCGGCACCAAGACCCAACATGCCTAAAAATAACGAAAAAGCGCCTGCCATAATAGTTTCCTCCTGTATTTTGAAGTGTGTTTGCTTTGCTGTACCTGAAGTTTACCAAACGATGCATCCGATAAGATGGACTTATAAGGGCGCTTTTAAAAAGGTCGCGTTGTCGTAGGCAAAAAGTCTCCGGTAAGGCATCCGGTAGCGGGGCGCACCTTACTCGGTCAACCCCAACAGATAATCGGTCGACACCTGATAGAATTGGGCGAGTTGGATCAGATGGGGGATCTCGGGGCATTTATCGTGCTCCCATGCGTAGACTGCCCGGCGGGTCACACCCATGGTTCGGGCAAGGTCAGTCTGGGTATAGCCGCGTGTCAGGCGTAGGTGCTGCAAACGTTCTGATATAATGGTCATGGCTGCTCTCCTTTAAATAATGGGCGTCCTCTCACAGCCCGGCGAATCTCTGTTTTTACGGGTGCACTTTTAAAACCGGCACTACTCTCACTCGTGCCATCGCTCTCTGTCCTGCCATGATTTAGTCAGCCTTCACGAACAGCTCCATGCAGTCCGCACAGATGACCCGCACTTCCTTGGTGCTCCGGATGATGGTACCGCACTTGGGGCATACCCACCGCCGGGTGCTGCTCTTTGCCTTGGGAGGCTTGGGAGCTCCGGTCTGGCTGCTGCCGGGTGCCTTGCTGCCTGCTCCGGTGCCTGCCATATCCGACCACGCCAGCCGCTCGCCCATCTGGATATCCTGCCAGCCTTGAAAGATGATGAAGTCCAACAGCTCCTCGGACGGGCTCGTGATGGTCCAGCCGTACTTTTCGTGGTGGTCGACGGTCAAGCCGTGTGCCTCGGCCTGCTCCTTAAAGCGCCGGTTGTGGTAGACCCCGTTGTTGCTGGTGTCCTTGATGCCGGTCTCCATGCAGTGCTCGTGCACCATCTCATGCAGTAGGGTGGAGGTGGTCTCCTCGATGGGACGGTCAAGGGTAGCCGACGAAATATTGATCTCGTACTTGTTCTCGCCGCCTGCCTGCCAGACCTTGGAGCAGGTGATATGACCATAGGCGGACGGGGTCTTTTTCAGGCTGATGATGGGCTCGGGCAGCTTGCCTGCAAAGTAGTGCTTGTTGAGCTCGCGGAACATCTTTTCCAGCTGACCAGCAGCGCGGGAGGTTTTGACAGTCTGTTTCATGATTTTTCGGTCCTTCTCTTGATAAAAAAGGCCGGGACAGGTATAATATTGGTGTAGCCCGCCCCGGCGGGTGTTGTGGGCTCTGTACAGCGCAAACTTTGGTCGGTGCACGCTGTATGGGGCTCTTTTCAGGTGATGCTCAGGCGGGTGCCGGTGACCGTTTTGCTGTACTGGTCGTACAGGTCGGGTGCTACGGCCTTGATGGCTTTGCTGTCCAGTCGGGTGCTGGAGAAATCGGACAGGCGGACTTTGTGGCAGCCTACTTCCAGATAGTTGGTGGAGCGCTCAGCCAGTGCCTCGCGGATCTGGATCTTCAGCTGCTCCTGCTCAGCCTGTGCGGCCTCGATCAGTTGGGCGGCCTCCTTGTACTGCTCGACAAGGCTCAGTAAAACGTTGATACTCATGTGTGTACCTCTCTTCAAATCGTTGGGTGAATGGTCGGATGTGAGAACCGGTGTTCCCGATGGCATGAGTATACGCCTGATTGTGCAATCACGCAAGATGGAATGTTGCACAAAGAAAAAACGATGAATTTGTGCATTATGCATAATTGAGCAATCATGCATAATAAACAATACATATAAGAGTGGAGAGAATGCAATGGGTGGAAGAACCAGCGCGGCAAGTCATAACAAATATAATGCAAAAGCCTACGACCGGATAAACCTTGTTGTCCGTAAAGGTCAGAAGGAGCAGATTCAGGAGTATGCCAAAGAGAAGGGCATGAGCCTGAACGCCTATATCAACGCCTTGATTCAGGCAGACATGGGCGAACACCTGACCCCGGGGGTGGTTAAAAAACTGGAAGGGGACACTGACCCGGTAGAATGAGATAGTTGTTTTATCTCCCCAGACCTGATTAAAATCTAGAAGCAGAAGGCCTCTGCCTTTCACAGAAATGTGATCGGCAGGGGCTTTTTTAGCGCAAAAAATAGCCCGATCCATGCAAAAAGAGCACAGATCAGGCTGACAATGGATATGAGATTCTAAAATTTACTTAGAAAAGAGAGTACGCGTTGTAGGGAAATCCGAACAGATCGATCGGTACGTTATTGGATCTCCTGCTCCAGTTCATCGAACAACGCACAGGAAAAGAATTGACCAAGCGTGATATCAAGGCCATCACAGAGCTTTTTAATGGTGGCGATGGACACACGCTGACGGGATGGGTCGAGCATGCTATATACCGTAGATGGTGTTACACCGGCGCGGGTCGCTAACTCGTTGGGACGTATCCCACGCTGGTCGCAGAGTTGTTCAAAGCGTTTGGCAACGGCATCTTTTACAGTCATGATGAAGTTCACCTCAATATGATAGTATAGAAGTTCGTACAGTTTGGTGTACGCAGGTGCGTATATTGCAGGAATGTTTTATGATATAAGAGGTACGCGGTTGCGTAATGATAGGAGAAGGCATCTGCCGATAAAATAAAAAGGTATCCTCAATAGTGAAAATGAAAGGCAATGGCTAAAATCAAGCGTTATTCAATCGGATTTTGTGTTTTCCTGCCCCTCATAGACACC
>CAKTCY010000036.1 GCA_934540955.1 uncultured Faecalibacterium sp. | reverse complement strand
TCGCCCAGCGTCTTGCCGGTGACGGTCATCACGTCCAGATGCAGCATGGACTTGATCTCCTCCATCACGCGGGGCACGCCGCCTGCATAGTAGAAGTACTGTGCGGGCCAGTCGCCGGAGGGACGGATGTTCAGCAGGTAGTGTGCGCCGCGGTGCATCCGGTCAAAGGTGTCGGCGTCGATCTCGATGCCGAACTCGTGGGCGATGGCGGGCAGGTGCATGGTGGCGTTGGTGGAGCCGGAAATGGCGGCGTGCACCATGATGGCGTTCTCAAAGCTCTTCTTGGTCACGATATCCTTGGCGGTGATGCCCTTCCTGACCAGCTCCATCAGCTGCTTGCCGGCATCGTAGGCGGCCTGCTTCAGCTCCGGGGCGGTGGCGGGCATCAGGGCGGTGCCCGGCAGCATCAGGCCCAGTGCTTCTGCCATGATCTGCATGGTGGAGGCGGTGCCCATAAAGGAGCAGGCGCCGCAGCTGGGGCAGGCGTTGTGCTTGTAATAATCCAGCTGGCTGTTGGGGATGACGCCGGTCTTTTCCCATGCGTTGAACTTGCCGATCTGCTCCAGCGTCAGCAGCTCGTTGATGGCGCAGGCGGGGTCGTTGACCACATACTCCTTGGGCAGGGTGTGGGCTTCCATGACGCCGCCGGTCACCACGATGGCGCTCATGTCCTTCAAACGGCCGATGCTCATCAGCATGGCGGGCACGGACTTGTCGCAGCTGGCGATGAACACGCCGCCGTCGTAGACGCTGGCATTGGCCTGTGCCTCCACCAGATTCACGATGGCATCGCGGTGGGGCAGAGAGTAGTTGATGCCGTCATGACCCTGTGCGATGCCGTCGCACATATCGGTGGCAAAATAGCGGGCAGCCTTGCCGCCGTTGTCGTTGACCGCCTGCACAGCCTCCTTGACGAACTGATCCAGATGGGCGCTGCCGGGGTGGCTGTCGCCGAAGGTGCTTTCCACCATGATCTGGGGCTTGGAAAGGTCCTCGACCTTCCAGCCCATACCCATCTTCAGCGGGTCATTCTCGGGTGCTAATGTGCGGACTTCCTGTGAACGCAGCTCCATATTCATTACCTCCAAATACTGCTTGCTTTCGTCCTTTTTCTGTTGGACCTTTTGTGATTTTATTGTAAATCCGCAGACGTCTCTTTGCAAGTTGTCACGGGTATGTCCTACTTTTTGTGCAAAAACTCTGGGATACATCATGCACACTGCCCAAATCCGGGCAAATTTTGCCCAAAATCACCCGTCAAAGCGGCTTTTGGCAAAAATACGGAGAAAAAGTCGTCTGATGATTTTGGAAAGAACCCTCTCAGGCGCTCCCGCGCCAGCTCCCCCGAAGGGGGAGCCAAGCCGTTACGTTCTTTGCTAAAGTGTTAGGAATAACGAGAAAGCTTCCGGGCGTGTCCGCTCCCCCTTGGGGGAGCTGTCGCGTAGCGACTGAGGGGCTATGAATGGAGAAGCGAAAAAAGCGTTAAAGCGATAGCGCCGACTGGCGCAGCGCTAGCTTTTTTGTGCTTCGACTTCTTCTTTAGGATTGTCAAGGGCGTGTAGCCCTTGGCCCGTTGCGGGGTGGGTGGAGTCCAGAGGTAGGGAGGGGGGACTCGGAACACCCCTCCCTGCCTCTGGCCCAGCGGAGCGTCCCTGCACGCTGAAAGCAAGCAGGAACTTTCCCGGCGGAGCGTTTACGCCTTCCGGTCGGCACGAAAAAAGCTCCCCCTTTCGGGGGAGCTGGCATCGCGCAGCGATGACTGAGAGGGTTTAATCATCTCTCTTATCCATTGACATACGCCGCCATGCCGATGGTGCCGTCATCCGGGTCCTCGCCATCGTAGACCTTTTTGATATAGCTGCGGTTGAAGTTCAGGTGCATCACCATGGCAGCCTTTGCACCGATGGGGTCGTGGTTGGCAATGGCCTCGGTGATCATGCGGTGGGTCATGATGGTCTCATCGATCAGCTTTTTGTGGGTGACGTTCACGAACATCATCACCGCCGTGTCGATGACCGGGATCAGCTGCCCCACCACCAGATTCTTGCTGCTCTCGGCGATGCAGGTGTGAAAGGCGATGTCGTCCTCGATGTAGCGGTCGCCCTCGTGGATCTTGGTCTCCACCCGCTCGCAGAGCCGCCGCAGCCGCTCGATGTCCTCCGGGGTGGCGTTCTGCGCCGCCATCTCCGCAATGCCCGGCTCCAGCAGCAGACGCACGTTTACCAGATCAAAGGCCAGTGCGTTCTTGTCCTGCACGCTGCGCAGGTTCAGCGGGTCGGAAAGCCCCTTCACCGTGGTCACCACATAGGTGCCGGAGCCCTGCCGCACCTCCACGATGCCCTTGCTGGACAGCAGCTTTACCGCCTCGCGGATGGTGCTGCGCCCCACCCGGAACCTTTCGCCCAGTGCAAACTCGTTGGGCAGCTTTGCGCCCGGCTCCAGCGCCTCGTCCAGAATATAATGGTAGATCTGGTCCTCCACCTGCTCGGCCAGCAGTTTGTTTTTCAGGTGTGAAAATTCACTCATAGCAGTTCCCCTTTGCGCTTACGGCTTGCATCGCACTTTTTTCTGAAGTATACGATGCGGCGCGCGTTTTGTCAATAAACGGCGCAGGCGGCTGCCCCCTTTGCAAAGGCGCAGGGCGGGCGGGGCTGCGCCGTGCCCGGAAAAAACGGCAAAAAAGGGTTGACACACCCTTTTGCGTGTGGTATACTGCGGCCATTGAATTTACAAACCAACCTTCCTTGTTGGTTAGTTCTTAACGAAAGGGGCGTTCTGCCATGCATAAGTATTTTGGTGCTCTGCTGCGGCAGAATTTTCGATGTGGACGAATGTCCTGCTCCCGGGCGTATTGCGCTGACCGGGCACAGGGCTTTGCCGCTGTGCCCGCAGAAAAGCTGAGACGGGGATAATATCGTCCCGTTTCGGCAAAAGGTCAGTTTGTTTTCGCCCGGGAGCTTTGCCAAAAGCCCCCGGTTTTTTGTTGCCTGCAATGCGGCAGGCACACCGGAAAAGAGAAGGATCCAAGAGAGGGAAAGTAATTATGAGTGACGAGATCAAGACCTGCAATTTCAGCTGCGCAAACTGCGCGGTGGGCAACTGCGCCAACCACCTGAAAGCCTACCCCAAGGAGTGCCTGACCAGCACCGGCGACACCGAGCTTGTGGAAAAGACCCTGCACCACTACCGGCACAGCCGCACCGACCGCAAGATCGCGCTGACCGCTGCCAGCATCGAGGGCGAATTTTACGGCCGCGCCACCCGCGTGGAGGAAACGCTGCTGTTCATCAAGCGCATGGGCTACAAAAAGGTGGGCGTAGCCACCTGCATCGGCCTGCTGAACGAGTGCAACGCCTTTGCCAAGGTAGCCCGCGCCAAGGGCATCGAGGTCTACGGCGTAGCCTGCAAGGTGGGCTCCCACGATAAGACCGAGATCGGCATCCCGGAGGAGGGCAAGCTGCAGCCCGGCAAGTTTGAAGCCTTCTGCAACCCGGTGCTGCAGGCCGAGATTTTGAACAAGGCCGGCACCGACCTGAACATCATCATGGGTCTGTGCGTAGGCCATGATACCCTGTTCATCAAGCACTCCAAAGCGCCGGTCACCTACCTTATCGTCAAGGACCGCGTGCTCTGCCATAACCCCGCCGGTGCGCTGTATACCACCGGCTCCTACTACAAGCGGCTGCTGACCGCCGACCTGCCCAAGAGCAAGTACGAGCTGGACCCGGCCACTGCACCCAAGGATTATAAGCCCGAGGAGGACAAGTAAAATGAAAAACCGTATTTCCCGCCGTCAGTTCCTTTCCGTTCTGGGCGCAGCCGCTGCTGCCGCCGCCCTGACCGCCTGCGGCGGCACCTCCTCCGCTGCTTCCTCCGCGGCATCGGCGGCTTCCGGCAGCGCAGTTGCCTCCGGCATCGACCTTTCCGGCGTGACCCTGCGCATTGCAGCAGCCTCTGCCTCCAACGGTCATGGCCTTGTGCAGGCCGCAGGGCTGGACGATACCCCCTACAAGGTGGACTTCACCGTGCTGCAGGGCGGCAATCTGGTCATGGAGGCGCTGGCTGCCGGGCAGATCGATCTGGGCACCGGCAGCCAGATCCCGCCCCTTGCCGCCAGTCAGGCTGCCAACGGCGGCAACTTCAAGATCATCGGCGTGCGCCGGATGCACACGCTGGATCAGGAGCTGATCATCCCGGCGGGCTCGACCCTGACCGAGGTAGCACAGCTGAAGGGCAAGACCGTGGGCTACGTCAAGAACACCACCGCCCACTACTTCCTGGAAAAGATGCTGGAGGAAGCCGGGCTGGAATGGACGGACATCGACGCCGTTGCCCTGACCACCTCGGACGGCCTGTCCGCTGTGCTGACCGGTGAGGTGGACGCCCTTGCCAGCTACGGCAACGCCATCCGCACCGCAAAGGCCAAGGGCTGCACCACCCTGCGCTCTGCCGCCGACATCCTCAGCGGCGACTACTACTGGTACGCCACCCCGGACTCCATTGCGGATGCCGCCGCCCACGCCGCCCTTGTGGACTGGCTGAGCCGCTACAACGAAGCCGCCGAGTGGGCACGCCAGAACCCCGAGGCGTATGCCAAATTCTACGCCGACCTGACCGGCGAGGACAAGGACGATGTGCTGGAGCGCTTTACCGAGGAGGAAGCCCAGACCCATCTGAGCGTGCGCCCCGTCAGTGACGAGACCATCGCTTCCGAGCAGGATATTGCCGATACCTTCTATAAGCTGGGGGTGTTCGCTTCCCCCATCGAGGCTGCCCCGCTGTTCGACCATTCCTTTGACGCAGAGCTTGCCGCCCTGCCCCAGTACTGAGGAGGCTTTTCCATGGATCGCAAGCTGCTGAACCGTATCCTGCCCTTTGTGGTGCCGGTGGCGCTTCTGGCGGTGTGGACACTGGCCACTCTGCACGCCACCGGTGCAAGCCTGATCCCCTCCCCCGCCGCCGTGTGGAAGGCCTTTCTGCGCCTGCTGCGCAACGGCACCCTGCTGGAAAATATCCGCATCAGCACCGTGCGTGCCTTTGCGGGTCTGGCGCTGGGCGGCAGCATCGGCTTTGTGCTGGGCGTGGTCAACGGCCTTTCGCCCACGGCAGAAAAGCTGCTGAACACCCCGGTGCAGATGGTGCGCAATGTGCCCTACCTTGCCATGATGCCCCTCATCCTCGTGTGGCTGGGCATCGGCGAGGCCACCAAGATCGTGCTGGTGGCCATCGGCACCTTTTTCTCCATCTACCTCAACACCTTCCACGGCATCCGCTACATTGACGCCTCCCTGCTGGAAATGGCAAAGGCCTACGGCCTGCGCGGCTTTGCGCTGTTCCGGCACGTCATTTTTCCCGGTGCGTTCCCGTCCATTCTGGTGGGTCTGCGCCAGTCGCTGGGCCGCATGTGGGTCACCCTGATCGTGGCCGAGACGGTGGCCGCAAAATCCGGCATCGGCTACATGGTCACCAACGCCCGCGAATATATGCTGATGGATGTCATCGTGCTGGGCGTGATCCTGTACGGTATTCTGGGTGTGCTGTCGGATCAGCTGGCTTCGCTTCTGGAGCGCAGGCTGCTGGTCTGGCGCAAAGAAGGGAGGGGCTGACCATGGCCGCAACAACTACACCGCGCCTTGCGCTGCGCGGCATCACCAAGCAGTTCGGGGACCATAAAGTACTCAAGGGTGTCGACCTGACCGTAGCCCCCGGCGAATTTATTGCCATCGTAGGGCGCTCCGGCTGCGGCAAAAGCACTCTGCTGCGCATCATCTCCCAGCTGGACGCCCCCACCTCCGGCACGGTGGAGATCGATGGGCAGCAGGTCAAGGCCGCAGATACGCCGGTCAAATTCCTGTTTCAGGAGCCGCGTCTGCTGCCGTGGAAGCGCATCTGGGAAAACGTGGCGCTGTTTGCCTCTGACCACAGCCGCGCCGCCGCATTGGATGCGCTGCGGCTGGTAGGTCTGGCCGACCGGGCAGACGAGTTCCCGGGCATCCTTTCCGGCGGGCAGAAGCAGCGTGTGGCGCTGGCGCGCGCACTGGCCTCCGACCCCAAGATTTTGCTGCTGGACGAGCCGCTGGGCGCGCTGGATGCGCTGACCCGCATGGAGATGCAGACCCTGATCGAGCGGCTGTGGGCAGAAAAAGGCATCACCGCCCTGCTGGTCACCCACGATGTGGGCGAGGCTGTGTATCTGGCCGACCGGGTCATCCTGATCGAGGAGGGCGAGATCACCATGGATCAGTCCATCGAGCTGGCACGCCCCCGGGAGCGGGATCAGTCCTTTGCATACTACGAACAAAAAATTCTGGACCGGGTGGTGCACCATAAGGACGAGCCCCAGCCCGACCAGTACACGATTTAAAGGAGAAACTGCCTTATGAAGATCACACAGGTCACGATCTATCACGTCCACAAGCGCCCCACCACCGGGCAGCGTCCCATTCTGGTGCGGGTGGATACCGACGAGGGCATTTACGGTGTAGGCGAGGTGGGTCTTGCCTACGGCGTGGGCGGTGCCGCCGGTGCCGCCATGGTCAAGGAGCTGGCTGCCCGCATCATCGGCAAGGACCCGTTCCGCACCGAGGCCATCTGGGAGGACTTTTTCAAGCACACCTTCTGGGGACAGGGCGGCGGCACGGTGGTGTTCTCCGGCATCAGCGCCATCGACATTGCGCTGTGGGATATCAAGGCCAAGGCGCTGGGCGTGCCGCTGTACCAGCTGCTGGGCGGCAAGACCCGCGAAAAGGTGCGTGCCTACGCCAGTCAGACCCAATTTGGCTGGAACCACCCGGGGCGCTTGGTGCTGACCTCGGTGGAGCAGTACGCCGCCGAAGCCCGCCGCGCCGTGGAGGACGGCTACGACGCCATCAAGGTGGACGTGCTGGCACACAACGCCGAGGGGCAGCTGGTGCGCGAGGGGCTGACCGGGCGTCTCTCCCAGCAGACGCTGCGGCTGGGCATTGCCCGCGTTGCCGCCATCCGCGAGGCGGTGGGCCCGGACGTGGATATCATCATTGAGAACCACGCCAACACCGACACCGGCGCAGCCATCCAGCTTGCGCAGGCGCTGGAGCCCTATAACATCTATTTCTACGAGGAGGTCAACACCCCGCTGAACCCGGAGCTGACCCTTGCCGTCAAGGACAAGACCGCCATCCCGCTGGCAGCCGGCGAGCGCATTTACAGCCGCTGGGGCTACCGTCCCTTCATCGAAAAGCGGGCGCTGGATGTCATTCAGCCCGATATCGGCAGCTGCGGCGGTCTGACCGAGTTCTTGAAGATCGCTGCCGCCGCCCATGTGTACGACATTACCGTGCAGGCACACACCGCCGGTACCGGCATCGCCGAGATGGCAGCCGTCCACGCCGAGACCGCTATCCCCAACTTTATCATCCACGAGCATCACCAAAAGACCCTGCTGGACGAGTATACCCAGCTGGTCACGCCGGTCGTTCAGCCGGTAAACGGCTACTTCACCGCCCCGGAGACCCCGGGCATCGGTGTGGATTTTACAGATTATGTGCTGAACCACTCGGATATTGCAGTTGTCCGATAAACCTGTAAAAGCAAAAGCACCCCGGAAGCGCCGCAGCGCTTCCGGGGTGCTTTGTCATGCTTTGGTTCTGTCCGGGGCTCAGCCCTTGCAGCCCTGCTCCTCCCAGTCGCCGAAATCGTTGGCATCGGCGATCTTGGTGGCATCAAACTTGCCGCTCTCGTCCTTGGGGGCAACGGCGGGGCCGGCCTCCACGGGGTTGGCGTTCGGGGCCTCGGGGTCGTACACCGGGCGCTCGGCGGCGGTCTCCGGCTGGGTCTGGGGTGCGTCCTCGGCAGGGGCGGGTGCCTCCGGTGCAGCTTCTGCGGCGGCATCGGCAGCCTTTGCCTCTTCCTTGGCCTCGGCCTCTGCGTAGGCCTCGGCGGTCTTTTCGGCCTCCTCGGCGTCCTTTTCGGCTTCCTCCGGGAACTCGACCTCCTCCACATGGAGCGGGTCTTTCTGGTTCAGGATCTTGTCCAGCACCACGATGGCAGCGCCGGTGACGGCCACGGCAGCAGCCGTGCCAAGAATACGGAACAGAGTTTTCATACCAGAACCTCCTTGTTATAAAGAAACGTTAAGAGAACGTTACGACCTCTTCCAGGGGCTTTTCGGCGGGCTCCACCGACACGGCGGTCAGCACCGGGCCCTTGCCCCGGTAGATGTTGTGGAATTTGTACCCCACCTTGGCGGTCACCCGCACCCATGCGCGCTGCTCCAGCGCCTTGTAGCCATCGTAGCTGCAGGGGAAGCCCACGAACTGGATGTCCTGCACGCAGCAGGTCATGGCAAAGCGGCCGGGCACAAAGCTGTTTTTGCCGGCGCGGTTGGTCTGGCAGACCTGCGCCAGAAAACGCACCGTCTTGCCGGTGTACTTCTGGGGCTCGTCCTGACAGTCCATGTACCAGATGCCGAAATCGTCATCCGGGATGTCGATGGGGTCAGCGTTGATATCAAAGGGCAGCGGGTCGGGGATATCGTCGTAGGCTACGCTGCCGTCCTTGAACTCGTAGGCGATATCGCACTTGCGGGAGGCCTGCCGCACCAGCTTGTGCAGCTCCTGCCGGGCGTCATCGTTGTTCACGGCCTCGGCGCGGTTGAACACGATCAGCTCGCTGCGGGCGATCTTGTCCAGCATCAGGCTGCGCATGGAGTTGTCGCGGGCGTAGGTCAGGGCGGTGGTGCCGTCGGCGGTGGCGATGCACTGGTACACCAGCCAGTTTTCGGGCAGCGCCTCAGCTAAGTCCTGCAGCAGCCACATTCCGTTATACTCGATGACTACGCGGCCTGCGTCTGCTTCCTTGCCCAGCTTTGCAAGGTTCTGGGGGTTCAGCTCGGACTTATCCTCCAGCACCTTCACGGTCACGCCGGGGAAGGCGAACTTTTTCTCGTTGTATTCCTCTTCGCCCTCCTCGCAGACCAGCAGCAGGGTCTTGTCGCCGGAGTCGAAATTGGGGTCTTCAAAGGTCTCCTGAATAAACTTGGTCTTGCCGCTTTCCAGAAAGCCCACAAACAGGTAGACCGGGATCTCTTTTGCCATAATAAATGGTTGCTCCTTCTCTCAATAATGGGGTTCTCAGCAGCCGAACAGCTGGGCGATGGCGGTCTCGTTCAGCTTGGAGCCGATGACCACCAGCTTGCCGCCCACGTCTGCGCTGCGGCTGCGCACCTCCCACTCGCCGGGCACATAGTCGAACTCCAGCCAGCCGTCTGCACCGCCGTCCACGATGCCCTTGCTGCGCAGGATCATGCCGTAATTGCCGGTATCCAGCTCGGTGAGGGCGTGCTCCACCTCAGCCTTGGTGAACTTGCGGGCCGTCTCCACGCCCCAGCTGGTGAACACCTCATCGGCGTGGTGGTCGTGATGATGGCCGCAGCAGCAATGACCGTCATGGTCGTGATGATGCTCGTGCTCCTCGTGGTCATGCTCGTGGTCATGACCGCAGCAGCAGTGGTCATCATGGTCGTGGTCATGCTCGTCATGGTCATGGTGATGATGCTCATGCTCATGCTCGTCGTCATCATCCTCGTCATGATCGTGGTGGTGGCCGCAGCAGCAGTGGTCATCGTGATCATGATCATGCTCCTCGTGGTCATGGTGATGATGCTCGTGCTCATCCTCGTCGTCGTCGTCATCATGGTCATGATGATGGCCGCAGCTGCACACACCGTTCTCATCGTAGTGATGATGGTGATGCTCGTGCTCTTCTTCCTCGTCCTCGTGGGCGTGCTCTTCGTTTGCCTTGGCAGCCATGGCGATCAGCTCGGCCTTGAAGTCGTCCTTGGTGGACATAGCCTTCAGGATCTGCTCACCGGTCAGGTGATCCCATGCGGTGGTCACGATGGTGGCGGTGGGGTTCTTTTCCCGCAGCATTGCCACGGCAGCGGCGATCTTTTCCTCGCTGGCGGTCTGGGTGCGGCTGAGCAGGATGCAGCTTGCGTGGCTGATCTGGTCATCGTAGAACTCGCCGAAGTTCTTCATATACATCTTGACCTTGTTCACATCGGCCACGGTGACAAAGCTGTTCAGCTGCACATCCAGATGCTCTGCCACGCCCTCCACGGCGCGGGTCACATCGCTCAGCTTGCCCACGCCGGAGGGCTCGATGACGATGCGGTCGGGGTGGTACTGCTCCACCACCTGCTGCAGAGCGGTGCGGAAGTCGCCCACCAGAGAGCAGCAGATGCAGCCGGCGTTCAGCTCGTTGATCTGGATGCCGCTTTCCTTCAGGAAACCGCCGTCAATGCCGATCTCGCCGAACTCGTTCTCGATCAGCACCACCTGCTGGCCTGCAAAGGCCTCGGTGATCAGCTTTTTGATCAGGGTCGTTTTGCCGGCACCAAGGAAGCCGGAGAAGATATCGATTTTAGTCATGATCCAAATGCCTCTTTCTTTTTATCGCAATATTCGCAGTTGTTAGCGCAAAGGGCCGCAGAGTGCTGACCCATAAAAATACTACACCTCTATTATAACAAGCCTGTCAATGGAAAAACGGCCTTTTTCAAGAAAAAATTGTAACTTTTTTTGCAAATTGGTTGCGTTTTGGGGGAGTTCTGCTCCCGCATTGCATTCTTCCCCGCAGAATGATACAATAGCAGCAGCAAACCATCGCCGCCGGACGTTTTTCCGGCAAATGACAGAAAGAGGGCTTTTGTTATGAGTATGAACACGGTTCCCGAGCGTCTGGCCGCGCTGCGTGCCGCTATGCAGGCAAACGGCGTGGACGTCTATCTGATCCCGGTGGGCGACCCGCATTCCAGCGAGTATCTGCCCGACCACTATACCTCCCTGACCTACTTCTCCGGTTTCCACGGCGAAAACTCCAACCTTGTGGTCACCATGACCGAGAGCGCCGTCTGGGCAGACGGCCGGTACTTCGTGCAGGCAGAAAAGGAGATCGCCGGCACCGAGATCCAGCTGATGCGCATGGGCGAGCCGGGCGTGCCCACCGCCGAGGAATACTGCGGCAAGGTGCTGCCCGAGGGCGGCACGCTGGGTCTGTGCGGCCTGACCGCCAACTGTGCGCTGGTCAATAACCTGAAAAAGGAACTGGAGCCCAAGCACGGCAGCATCAAGACCCTGTTTTTGGAGGACGAGCTGTGGGTGGAGGGCCGCCCTGCCCGCCCGGCTACCCCGGCATGGATCCTGCCCAAGGAGTACGCAGGCTTCTCCCCGGCGGAAAAGCTGGAGCAGCTGCGCGGCAAGCTGAAGGAGCAGGGCTGCACCGCTCAGCTGGTGGGCAAGCTGGATAATCTGGCTTGGCTTCTGAACCTGCGCGCCATGGATATCGAGTGCACCCCCTACGCCATGGCCTACTGCTATGTTACCCCGAACCGCGCCGTGCTGTTCATCAATCAGGCACGGGTCACCCCGGAGGCCAAGGCAGAGCTGGAGGCCAACGGCGTGACGCTGGCCGACTACGACAGCATTCTGGACGTGATGGCCGCCGAGACCGAGCCCCAGACCGTGCTGGCTGAGAGCGCTACCGTGAATTACGCCGTGTATCAGGTGCTGGAAAATAACCCCGCCCTGACCGTGAAGGACGCCGCCGACCCCCTGCTTGCCATGAAGGGCGTGAAGAACGAGGTGGAGCTGGCCCACCTGCGCGAGTCCCATCTGCGGGACGCCGTTGCCATGGTGCGGTTCCAGATCGAGCTGGAGAACCGTCTGGCTGCCGGGGAAGAGCTGACCGAGCTGACCGTGGACGAGATTTTGCACAAGTACCGCAGCGCGGACGACAGGTTCCTTGTGGAGAGCTTTGGCACCATTGCAGCCTACGGCGGCAACGCAGCCATGATGCACTACCACGCCACCCCGGAGGATCACGCCGTCTTGCAGCGCAAGGGCTTTTTGCTGGTGGACAGCGGTGCTACCTACATGGACGGCACCACCGACATCACCCGCACCTACCCGCTGGGCGAGCTGACCGAGGACGAGCGGCTGTTCTATACCTGGACGCTGCAGTGCCACATCGACATCGCCAAGGCCGTCTGGCTGGATTACTGCGACTGCCATATGCTGGACACCATCGCCCGCGAGCCGCTGTGGCGTCACCTCATCAACTACCGCTGCGGCACCGGCCACAGCGTCAGCTTTGTGGGCAACGTCCATGAGGGTCCCCACGCTTTGAACGGCCGCAACACCACCCTGATGCGCCCGGGCATGATCGTCACCGACGAGCCCGGCGTGTACGAAGCCGGAGAGGTGGGCATCCGCATCGAGAACGAGATCGAGTGCTACCACAAGGCCGACAACCAGTACGGCACCTTCCTTGCCTTCCGTCCCATCACCTTTGTGCCCATTGCCACCTCTCCCATCGTGCCCGGCGTGCTGGACAAGGAGCAGGTCGCTTGGCTGAACGATTACCACCGCAAGGTGTTCGAGCAGCTGGCACCCCGCCTGACCGAGGACGAGCGCGCATGGCTGGCCGAGAAGTGCGCCGCCATCGGCTGCTAAAAACAAAAATCAGCTGCCGTTTTCCGTCCCGACCTTTACCGTAAAAATGCAATTCCGGGCAGACCGCAGTCTGCCCGGAATTGCTTGATTTAAGATAATTTTTCCGCTGATGATGGCCAGAGCAACGCGGAGGCCATTCCAAATCGTCTACCCTGCAAAGGAAACCGAACCATGATCTTTCACATTGCGATATGCAGCCCGGACGGGGCGCTGCGCAGCAGGCTGGAGCACCAGTGCATGGAGTTCTTCGCCCGGCGGGAGGATGCCTGCATCGTGGAGCAGCTGCAAAGCCCGGAGGCGCTTTTGCAGCAGGATGCCGCCGGGCTGCGGTACGAGCTGTACCTCATCGAGCTTGCGGCGGTAGCCCGGCCCGAGGGCCTTGCGGCGGCGGCAGAGCTGCGCCGCCGGGGCCGCCGCGCTCCGCTGGCCTTTGTGGCGCACACCCCGGCCCACGCCTACAGCGCCTACCGGGTGGACGCCATGCAGTATCTGCTGCAGCCGGTGCACCAGCCGGAGGTCTCTGCCCTGCTCAAGCGGGCGGTGGAGCCGGAATACGGCCCCACCCTTACCGTGACCACCGCAGACGGCGTGCGGGCGCTGGCCTATGCCGAGCTTGAATATCTGGAATGCACCCATCATATCGTGCACTTCCACCTGACCACCGGGGAGGATGTGGCCTCCCTCTCGCTGCGGGTGCCCTTTTCTGCGGTGGCGCAGCCGCTGCTGGCAGACGGCCGCTTTGTGCAGCCGCACCGCTCCTATGTGGTCAATCTGGAGGCGGTGCAGCTGCTGGCACCCGGCGAGGTACGGATGCGCAGCGGGGCACGCATTCCTATCCCCCGCGGGCGGGAGGCCGCCGTCCGGGAGGCCTTCTGTGCCCGGGTAGGGTAAAAAGTAAAAAGCCGCTGCACATTTGTGTAGCGGCTTTTTTGCTTAATGATTTAAAATGGCTTCCGCTGAGCTCTAGCCATATTCAGCGGAAAGAATATTTTTAATTTCGCGTTTGTCGCGCTCTGAGGAGCGCGACAAACGCATTTTTACGGGAACGACCGTAAAGGCAAGCGACTTTTGCTTGACGATTTATTCTTCCTTATGCCGGGGCTTTTTGCGGCGGGCGTGCTTTTTGAGCTTGCGGCGGGGCTTTTTGCGGGAGGGCTCGGGCTGGACAGAGGCATCGTTCAGGCGGGACATTGCATCCAGCAAAGCACCCTGCAGACTGTCCGAGGGCACTCCGCTCTCCGAAAAGGCGAACAGAAATTTGTAGATCTGGGGCTGCAGCTCCTCGTACAGTCCAAGGCGGGTGTACACCTCCTTGAACAGCTGAAAGACCTGCGTCTTGTTCTCCACAAGCCCGCGCAGATCGATCTGGGTATGGCAGATGCTTTTGGGGTTCTGGATATAATGATACCCGGCCTCGGGGATGGAAACGAACACCTTCGCGTGCTCAAGATACCCCATGTTGAAGATCAGATCCTCGGCCAAGTGCACATCGGGCGCAAAGCCCAGCTGGTTTTGTGCAATGATCTCCCGGCGGTAGAGCTTGTTCCACAGCACGCCGTAGTAAAAGGAGGCGGGCTGCTGCATCAGGCGGCGGGCGTAGTCCTCCCGGCTGTAAACGCCCTGCGGCAGAAAGCCGTACTTGTGCACCTCGGTCTTGGGCGCTTCCGGCTCGATGCCCAGCGATTCCTGCAGCGTTTCCAGCGCGTGCCCGGTCTTGCTGGAGTTGGAGGGGATCACCATCCAGTACGGGGCGATCACAAGGTCGGCGCTGTGCTGCAGGGCGGCCTGCACAAGGTTCTGGGTGTAATCGGGGTCCAGAAGGTCATCGCTGTCCGCAAACTGGATATAGTCGCCCTGCGCAAGGGCAAGCCCGGCGTTCCGCGTGCGGGAAACGCCCTCGTTCTCCTTATCCACCACCATGATGCGGGCATCCCTTGCCCGGAACTGCTCGCAGATGGCAAGGCTGTCATCCGTGGAGCCGTCGTTCAGCAGAATGATCTGCAGCTCGGGATAGGTCTGGCCGCAGATGCTTTCCAGACAGCGGGAAAGCCCCTTCTGGGCGTTGTACACGGGCACGATGATGCTGACGAGGGGGTTCGTCATGGCAGGGCCTCCTTTTTAACGACAGAATTTGAGTATTATTACTATCATACTCCTGCGGCGCCCGGATTACAAGAGCGCCGCGCTGGGAAATATTACACCTGCGCCCAGTCCAGTGCGGTCCAGTCCGGCAGAAACTGGTCGCAGATGCGGCGCAGGGCGGGGGCGTCTGCGGCGCTGGAGACATCCTGAATGCCCACCAGATAAAAGCCGGCGTCATGGGCGGTCTGGGCGGCGTAGAGGGCGTCCTCGCACACGGCGCACCCGGCGGGGCTTGTGCCGCCAAGGCGGTGCAGCGCCTCCATAAAGGGGGCAGGGCTGCTTTTGCTCATGGCGCCCCGTGCCTCGATGTAAAAATCAAAGTATTCGTCGATGCCAAGGCGGGTCAGCACGGCGCGGCACTGGCTGCTCCATGTGTTGGAGCAAACGCACATCCGTGCGCCCTGCGCCCGCAGCCGGGCAAGGGTGTCCCGCACGCCGGGCTTCAGCTCCACCTTGTCGTACAACTGGGCGATCACCTCCCGCATCACGTCCAGATAGCCGTCCATATCCAGCGGCAGTGCATATTCCCGGATGAGGTACTGTGCGCCGTCCTCCATGCCCATGGTCAGCAGGGTCTTGTGCAGGTCTGCCTTCGGGGTGCGGCCAAAGCGCGCCAGCAGCGCCTCCGGAGCGCCCTCCCACACCACCACCATGCTGTCGGTCAGGGTGCCGTCCATATCAAAGATCCATTGTTTGCAGTGCATACGTTCCTCCTGTTGTGCGCCCCTCCGGGCCGCATCTATACTCATCTCCGGTTAGTATAGCACGAAACTTTCACAGGAAAAAGGCATCATCCCCGAAAATTCGGGAGAATTTTTCTGAAAAGTATGGTATAATTATAACAATGTTGGAAATACCGGGAACGTGCACGGGAGGGCTTGATATGGAACGCAGAGAACCTACGCAAAAGGCGCTGGTGCTGGCAGGCGGCGGTGCGCGCGGCAGCTATCAGGTAGGCGTCTGGCGGGCTTTGATGGAGCTGGACTGGCACCCGCAGATTATCACCGGCACCAGCGTGGGCGGGCTGAACGGTGCCATGTTCGTGCTGGATCTGTATGAGACTGCCCGGGATATGTGGCTGACCATCCGCAGCCGGGATGTGATGGAGCTGCCGGAGGAAAACGCCGACCTTTCCGCCCTGCACCAGTTTCTGCGCCGGGTGGTAAAGGAAGGCGGCATGGACGTGACCCCGCTGGAGGAGATCGTGGAGCGGGTGCTGGACGAGGACGCGCTGCGGGCAGCGCCTATCCGGTTCGGCATCGTGACGGTGGAGCAGCGCGGGCTGCGCCCCCGGGAGCTGACGCTGGAGGATATCCCCGTCGGGCAGGTGCGGGACTATCTGATGGCTTCGGCGGCCTGCTTCCCCGCCCTGCGGGCGCGGCAGATCGACGGGGTAAAGTTTCTGGACGGCGGGTACAGCGATAATATGCCCACCGGTCTTGCCAAGACCATGGGCGCAGAGGAGCTGGTCTGTGTGGACCTGGAGGGCGTGGGCATCACCCGCCCCAACCTGACCGGTCTGCCCACCACCATGATCCGCAGCTACTGGGAGCTGGGGGATATCCTCCACTTCGACCCCGATACCGCAAAGCGCAACATCGAGCTGGGCTACTACGACACCCGCCGCGCCATGGGATACCTGCGGGGCTGCGCTTATGCCGTGTCCTGTGACGCCCAGAGCTGCGAGGATGCCGCCGCCTTTGCCCAGAAGTTCAGTCAGCTGCAAAAGGCTGTGCGGGAGAAGTACCCCGTCACCCTGACCGCAGACGCCGCTTTGCTGCTGGCGCGGATGAAAGACGCCCAGCTTGCCCCGCTGGAAGCCGCCGCCGAGGATGCCGGGGTGGACCCCACCCATTTCTACACCACCCGGACGCTGGCTCAGGCGTTTCTGGCGGCGTGCGATAAAGAGCGTATGGAAAGCTTTGCCCCGCTGTTCACAGGCAGCAGCACCGCCGGACAGGCGGCGCTGGCTGCTTTGCTGCCCAATACATTCTTACAGGCGCTGGTGTGGCGCACCTTGACCGCAGCGGCTTTGCCGGAGGTGACAGAAGATGAAGGTTTATAAAGGCGTATCCGCATCCCCGGGGCTGGTGCTGGGACAGGTGAGCCGACTGGAGCACCATGTGGAGACCTTCAGCCACGGCCCCTTCAACCCGGAGCGGGAGCTGCGGCTGCTGGCAAACGCCGTGCACACGGCGCAGAATGAACTGGACTCCATGGCAGAGCGCGCCGCGCCCACCGAGCAGGCCATCTTTTTGTTCCAGAGCATGATGCTGGACGACGAGGGCATGATGAACGAGGTGCGCTTTTGCATCAATGCGGGCATCAGCGCCTCGGCGGCGATGCATCAGGTGGGGCAGCGCTACGCCGACCAGCTTGCCAACATGAAGGATAACCCCTATATGCAGCTGCGCAGCGTGGATATTCTGGACGCCACCCGCCGGGTGATCAATATCCTGACCAACCGTCCCCGGGTGTGGCTGGCGCTGGATCATCCGGTGATCCTTGCCGCCGACCGGCTGATGCCCACCGACCTGTTCAGCGTGCCCTCGGGCATGATCTTAGGCGTCATCACCGCCGAGGGCAGCGGCCAGAGCCATGCCGCCATCATTGCCCGGGCAATGAACATCCCGGGCATCGTGCAGGTGGGCAAGGATTTTCTGGACGACTGCGACGGCCGCACCGTCATTCTGGACGCAACCAACGGCAACTGCATCCTTGACCCGGACGCCGTCGCCCGCCAGCAGGCGGAGGCCAGCATCTGCCAGCTTCAGCGCGAGGACGCGGAGATGAAGCAGCTGCACAGCCTGCCGGACGAGACGCGGGACGGCGTGCCCTTTGAGCTGCTGGCCAACTGCTTCGGCCCGGAGGATATCGACACCGCCATGCAGTCCGGCGCCAAGGGCGTGGGGCTGCTGCGCAGCGGCTACATGATGCTGCCCGGGCGCATTCTGGACGAGCAGGAGCAGTATTTCTTCTACTGCTCCTGTCTGGCGGCGGCAAACGGCTGCCCTATGACCGTGCGCACCTTTGATTTCGGCTCCGACCGCACCGTGGCCGATGCCAATCAGGGGCCGCAGTCCTCTAAGCTTGGCCTGCGCGGCATCCGCAACAGCCTGCGCCAGCCCCAGCAGTTCCAGACCCAGATCTGCGCCTTGCTGCGCGCCGCCGCCCGCGGGCCGCTGCGGGTGATGTTCCCCATGGTGACCGAGGTGGAGGACTGGGACGCCGCCATGAGCATCGTGGAGCACTGCCGCCAGAGCCTGCGGGAGCGGGGCGTGCCCTTCAACGAAAACACCCAGTTCGGCGTGATGCTGAGCATCCCCGCCGCCTGTCTGACCGTAGAGGACTTTGTAGCCCACGGCTGTGATTTTCTGGTCATCGGCACCAACGACCTGACCCAGTACACCCACGCCGCCGACCGCGAGCTTGCCAGCGCAGAGCACTACTACCGCCCCGCCAGCCCGGCCATGAAAAAGCTGATCACCATGGTGATGGATGCCGCCAATGCGCACCACGTCCCGGTGACCATCTGCGGCCTTGCCGTGGGCAACCCCGCCAACACGGCGCAGTACCTGCACCTTGGTCTGCGCAGCTTCTCGGTCAGCCCCCAAAACCTGCTCAAGGTAAAGCAGGCCCTGCTGGACACCGACGCCCACCCGGATGCAGGGGAAAAAGACTAAAAACGTTTACAGAGCGTAATATAATGCGAAATAATAAGAGGCTGCTGCACAAACCTTTGTGCAGCAGCCTCTTTAACGATACAAATATTTTTGTTGTAACGAACAAAAAAGTATGCTACAATAAAAATGCCGCCTGAAAAGGCGGTAGACTAGGTGTTGCCTGCATTGCAGGTGGTCATGCTTCCGTACCCGGCTCGCAAAACTCGTTCTTCGGAATGAATCAGGCGCAACGCCGGGAAAGGAACTTTTTTGAGAATTTGTGATCTTCCCGGAGCTTGACGGCAAAGGGGGGATGCCCTATGACGCTGCTGGAAACCTTGGCCTTGGCAACGCTTATCGTTACCGTGGTCTACGAAACGGTTGACGTTACGTTAAAAGTTTTACAGTACATCGAGAGCAAGCAAAACAAAAAAGATTGACCGCCACAGTTGTCCAGACTCAAACGGCCAATCTTTTCTGATTGTCTAGGGTATGGAAGCTGACCATTGCCGGGCAGCACCTTTTCTGTTTTCAGTATAATCATTCCGGGCGTATTTGTCAAGCAGATACGTCCTTTTTTATGCTTACTCCAGATTCCCCGTCAGGGTCATGACGGCGGAGAGCACCGCCAGCGGGGCGGTCTCGCAGCGGAGAATGCGGGGGCCAAGGCCCACCGTTTTTGCCCCGGCTTTAGCGGCCATTTCGGCCTCCTCGGCGGCAAAGCCGCCCTCTGCGCCGGTAACGATGGCAAGGCGCAGCTTCTGCCCGTCGGCGGGCTTTGCTTCGGCCAGCAGCTGGCGCAGGGGTGCGCCGCCGCACTCGTAGCAGAACAGCACCAGATCGTACTGGTCAAAGCTGCGGCACACCGCCCCGAAGCTCGGCAGCGGCAGGGCTACGTCCGGCAGAACGCCCCGGCCGCACTGCTTGGCGGCCTCCAGCGCAATGCGGTTGTAGCGCTCGTTCTTCTGCTCCTCTTTTTTGGGGGCAGCTACGCAGTAGCGGCTGAAGAAGGGCACGATGTGGGCAGCGCCCAGCTCGACCCCGTGCTTAATGATCTGCTCCAGCTTGTCCTGCTTGGGGTAGCCCGCCAGCAGAGTTACCTCCACGGTGGGCTCGGCGGCGCTGGGGTAGCCCGGCTCTACGGCAAAGTCTACCCTGTCCTCCCCAAAGCCGGTGATGGTGGCGGTGTACTCCACGGCGTTGCCGTCGCAGAGGATGACGGTATCCCCCGGCTTTGCCCGCATCACCCGGGCAAGGTGATGGGCGTCCGCACCCCGCAGGGTGGCGGTGCCGTCAGAGATCTCAGTGGTAAAGTAGCGGTGCGGCATACTGTGCGCTCCTTCTTATAATGTTTGGATATCAGGCCTTTTTGCAGACGATGCACTCCCAGCCGCGCTTTTCCTTGACTTCTGCCACGGACAGCCCAGCTTTTTCCAGCCCGGCGATCACCTCGTCCTTGCGGCTGTCGATGATGCCGCTGGCAATAAAGGTGGCACCCTCGGCCATCAGGCCGGGCACGGCGGGCGCAAGGCTGAGGATGGCGTTGGCTACGATGTTGGCGGTGATGATATCATAGGTGCCGCTGGCCTTGTCGGACAGATCGCCCACCAGCACGGTCAGCTTGTCCTGCACGCCGTTCAGGGCTGCGTTCTCCCCGGCGGTGCGCACCGCCACGGGGTCGATGTCCACGCCCTCGGCGCTGGCAGCGCCCAGCTTGAGGGCGGCAATGGCAAGAATGCCGCTGCCGGTGCCGATATCCAGCACCCGCTCGCCGCCGCGCACCTGCTCGTCCAGCGCTTCAAGGCAAAGGCTGGTGGTCTCGTGACCGCCGGTGCCAAAGGCAAGGCCGGGGTCAAGGATCAGCTTGACCCGGTCGGTGTCGTACTGCTGCCACGAGGGCACCACAGCCAGACGGCTGCCGATCTCCATGGGGTGGTAGTATTTGCGCCAGCCGTTCTGCCAGTCCTCCTGCTCCACGCCCTCGGTCTCCACGGTGTAGGGGATGCCGGCGGCTTCCATGCGGGCGGCAATGAGGGCCAGCGTCTCCACGGGGGAAGCGCCCGGCTCCAGATACATATGGATGATAACGGTGTCGCGGGGCTTGTCCAGCAGCTCCTGCTCGATCAGATCCACATGGGCGATCTCGGCCACCTGCTGCTCGATGTCGCTGTAATCCTCGATGTAGATGCCGCCCTCGGCGATCAGGGTAGCAACGGCCTCGGCGTTTTCGGCATCAGCCTTGGCCACGGTCAGGCGGATATCGGTCCATTCCATAGTACAAGTCTCCTTTTTATCCTCGTCCTTCCGGCAGCGCCGGAGGGAAAAATTCTGTCACCTGTATAGTACCCGATTCTGCGCCCGGATGCAAGCCCCTTGGCAAAACCGGCGGTGCTGCCGCCCGAAAGGGTGCACAGATTGACTTTATGCAGAACATCCGGTATGCTATACAGGACAGGAAAAAACGTGATGCTGCGCAAAGCAGCATCGGAAAGGGATCTTTATCGTATGTGTACCAAAACCTTCACATGGCGGCTGCTCTCCGGCCCCGAGCTGACCGAGGTGTATCTGAACGAGATGCGCCGGGACTTCCCCGCCGGGGAGCTGAAGCCCTTGAGCATGATCCTGACCAGCGAAGCGGACGGCACCGCCCACACTTGGGGCGTGTTTGACGGCGACACGCTGGCGGCTTATCTTTTGATGGTGCGGCCGGAGGGCTGCCGGGTGAGCCAGCTGGATTATTTTGCCGTAGTGCCCGCCTACCGCGCCCATGGCATCGGGGCACAGCTGCTGGCGCAGCTGCCCGCCCAAGAGGGCGACGCCGAAGCCATTCTTATTGAAGCCGAGATGCCGGAAAAGGCCGAAGATGCCGCCATGGCGGTGCGGCGGCTGGGCTTTTACGCCCGCTGCGGCGCGTGGGACACCCACTACACCGAGCGTCTTTTTGACGCATGGTTCCGCATTCTGGTGCTGGACTGCCCGGGCTGCGCCTCCCTTGCCCCGGAGGCTGTGGTAGAGGCGCTGGCCGACTGCTACCGCCGCACCATCAGCCCCACCCAGTGGCAAAAGCACGTCCGGTTCTTCAGCCCGGACGGCAGCGTGTGCAGCTGAAGGAACTGTCTTTTGTACAAGGACAGGAGTAAAATGAAAACCCGAGACTTGCTCTCGTTTTATATCAAAAAGCGAAAAGTACGATTGTGTTTACAAAATAAAAAGAATCGCGAAAAAACAAGATATAAAACAGGAAAAACACGATTTTTCAAGTGTATTTGTTTAAAAGTGAAATATGTTCATGGATTGAAACTGTACAAAAATCGGGGGATTTTTTGGGCGTTACGTTAGACAAACCGCAGAAATGAACGCATCCCGCGGACAAATTTTGCAAAAACCCTTTTCTTTTGCAAAAAGGAGCGGTATAATGCCGCCATAGCACAAGGGCGTGCAGAGTTCCAGAAGGAGGAACAGACATCCCTTGTGTATTTTCAGAACGTACCGCTTTAGCAGAGTATAAAACTAAAGCGGTTAAAGAGAGGGGAAACATCTATGAGATTCGATCGTCGTATTTCGCGCCGCAGCTTCCTGGCAGCTGCCGGTGTTACCTCCGCAGCGCTGGCTCTGACGGCCTGCGGCGGCTCTTCCAGCTCGGTGGCGGCTTCCTCCGCTTCCGGCACTGCCTCCTCTGCAGCTGGCACTGCACAGGGCGGCACCCTGAACATCATGCTGGAGACCGAGGTCCAGTCGCTGGACCCGCAGGTGGCCACCGACGGCACCTCCTTTGAGGTCATCGCAGACTACACCGACGGTCTGATGCAGATGGATGCAGACGGCGCAGCAGTTCCCGCCCTTGCCGAGACCTACGACATCAGCGAGGACGGCAAGACCTACACCTTCCACCTGCGCGATGCCAAGTGGTCCAACGGCGAAGCCGTCACCGCTGCCGACTTCGTGTTTGGCTGGCAGCGCGCTGTGGACCCCGCCACCGCTTCCGAGTATTCCTATATGCTTTCTGATATCGGTCAGGTGGTCAACGCTGCCGAGATCATTGCAGGCGAAAAGCCCGTCACCGATCTGGGCGTGACTGCTGTGGATGACAAGACCCTGGAAGTCCAGCTGAACGTTCCCGTCAGCTACTTCCTGAGCCTGATGTACTTCCCCACCTTCTATCCGGTCAACGAGGCGTTCTACAACACCTGCAAGGACACCTTCGGCACCAGCCCCGACACGGTGCTGTCCAACGGTGCCTTCAAGCTGACCGATTACCAGCCCGCCGCAACCGCCTTTACGCTGGAAAAGAACCCCGATTACTACGATGCCGACAAGATTGCTCTGGACGGTCTGGCCTATCAGGTCATCAAGGACAGCCAGCAGGCACTGATGAGCTACCAGACCGGTGCTCTGGATATGACCCTGCTGAACGGCGAGCAGGTGGATCAGGTCAAGGATGACCCCGAATTTACCAGCGTGGGTGCCGGTTACCTGTGGTACATCAGCCCCAACATCGACGGTGTGCCGGAGCTGGCCAACGAGAACCTGCGCAAGGCCATCACCTTTGCACTGGATCGTGACGCCATTACCGGCGATGTGCTGAAGGATGGCTCTGCCCCCTGCTACACCGCCGTTCCGCCGCAGTTTGCCGCCGGCCCCGACGGCAGCGATTTCAGCGCCGACCAGACCAAGTTTGCAGAGTTCTGCGCTTATGACGCCGACAAGGCCAAGGAGTACTACGAGCAGGCCAAGAGCGAGCTGGGCAAGGACTCCTTCACCTTCAACATGGTGGTGGATGCCGACGATGCACCCCAGAAGGTCGCACAGGTCGTCAAGGAGCAGCTGGAGACCACGCTGGCAGGCTTTACCCTGAACCTGACCGTGGAGCCCAAGAAGCAGCGCGTGCAGGATATGCAGGACGGCAACTTTGAGATCGGCCTGACCCGCTGGGGCCCCGACTACGCCGACCCCATGACCTA
>CAKTCY010000035.1 GCA_934540955.1 uncultured Faecalibacterium sp. | reverse complement strand
CACCTCCGGCGGCAGACTGGCCAGCGGACGCCCGGTGGCGGGCACGATGTACACGCCCTTGTCCACGGCGGCCTGCAATGCGGCGCGGGTGCGGGGTGTGACGTGCCCCTCGCGGTTCAGCAGGGTGCCGTCCAGATCCAGTGCGACCAGACGGATGGCGGGAAATTGTTGTGGCATGACATACTCCTTTTATAATAAGATCCGGTTTGTTTTTATTGTATCGCAGGCGCAGCATTTGCGCAAGTGGATGGAATGTGCTATAATAACACGTCAATTCACATAAAAAATAGGAGAAACGACATGAAGCTTAGCAAACTGCGCAGCCGGTGCCGCCCGCACCTGTGGTACCAGCTGTACTGGGTAGTGTACCTGATCTGGTTCTTCTGGCTGGATCTTACCATCACCGCCCCGAAATATATCATTCACAGCCCGCTGGACGATCTGATCCCCTTCAACGAGTGGTTCGTGCTCCCCTATTGCAGCTGGTTTTTGCTGCTGGCGGGGGTAACGGCGGCACTGTGGTGGTGCGATACCGCCAGCTACGATAAGCTTTGCCTGACCATGTTTTCCGGCATGACCTTCTGCCTGATCGTGTACATGATCCTGCCCAACGGGCTGGAGCTGCGCCCCGCCGTGGAGACCCTTGGCCGGGATAACCCGGCGCTGCGGGTCATGCAGCTGCTGTGGAAGGCGGACGCCGCCGTAAACGTCTGCCCCTCCATCCACTGCCAGAGCTCCGCCTGCATGGCAATGGCCTTCAGCCACAGCAAGCTGGCAGAGGGCAAGCCCCTGCGCAAGGTACTGGCATGGGTGTGGGCGGCGCTGATCTGCCTGTCCACCGTGTTCACCAAGCAGCACTCGGTCATTGATGTGGCCTGCGGCCTGGCAGTGGCTTTTGTGTGGCTGCCGGTGGTGTACCGCCCGGTGCGGACACTTCATTGAACAAAATAGCAAAAAAATGAGAGCAATTTTCGGTTGCTCCTGCTATTGACAGTTGACCGGCAGTTGGGTAATATGGTCATATACTAGTATATCACCAACTGACCCCGAAGGGAGAACACTGCAATGGCATCTTTGAGTGCGAGGGAACAGGCGTATCAGACCATCCGAAGCCGGATCATCACCATGGAGCTGAAGCCCGGCGACCCCCTGAACGACAGGGAGCTTGCGGAGCAGATGGGCATCAGCCGCACCCCCATGCGGGAGGCGCTGATCATGCTCAATATTGCCCACATGGTGGACATCAAGCCGCAAAGCGGCACCCATGTGGCCCCCATTGACCTGAAGCGGATGGAGCTGGAGCAGTTTGCCCGCTTTACCCTTGAAAAAGAAATATTGAACCGCATTCGCGGCCGCCTGACCGATCAGCAGGAGCAGGAGTACCGGCAGATCATTGAAAACTACCGCCTGCTGGAAGCCGACCTGACCCAGCCCAACCGGGAGACCCGCCTGCTGGAGCTGGACAACCAGTTCCACCGTAAGGCCTTTGAGATCACCGGCATGGAGGCGCATTTTGACCATATGCTGGGTGAGCTGCAGCACGTGGAGCGCATCCGCAAGTTCAGCCTGCAGACCAACGAGAACAAATCCGTCTGTGCTGCCCACACCCGCATTCTGGAAATGGTGCTGCACGGCACCGCCGATGAACTGGGCGAGGCGCTGGAAAGCCACCTGAACCGCTATAAGCTTTCGGTGGAGCAGGCCCGCAGCGTCCACCCGGAGTATTTCACCGAGGGGTAAAATACCGCTTGCCGTCGCGCGGGTGTTTCCGCAGGAAACCAGCGCGGCAGATGCTGTTTGCTGTTATGACCCCTCCTGTGAAAATGGGGTTCAAAAATGCCCGCAGGCATTTTTGAACCCCGAAATAAAAGTATTCTTTCCGCTGATTATGCGCAAAGCGAATGCGGCGCGCATTTCCAATCGTCTTTTGTCTACCTAATATAAAAAGCCAAAAAGCCCGTCGGCAGAGCAGTGCATCGCTGTCTGTCGGCGGGCTTTCTGTTAAGCAGCGGGGGAGTTGTCAAGGGGAAAATAAAAATTTTCTGCGCGGTTATCCGGCAGGCAAGCGGGGGAAAAACAGCCGGGATACCAACAATTTGCTTCAAGTTTACATCACCTAAAATGTGCCAAATTCATGTCAAAATAGTAACAGTTCTTGCTTCATCGTTGATTTTTGACGAAAAAAGCTTGCTTTTTTCGTCAACGTGCGTATAATGAAAGGACATCAGACAACCGATGCAGTTGGTATGCTGCCGGGGTCTGAAACCAACAAAAGAAGAAAAAGGAGATTTCCCTATGAAGCTCAAGACTGTTGCAATTGCCGCTGCCGCTCTGGCACTGGCTGTCGGCATGACCGCCTGCGGCGGCTCTGCCTCTACCGCTGCATCCTCCACCGCATCCTCTGCTGCTGCCTCTTCCGAGGCCGCTTCCTCCGAGGCCGCTTCCTCTGAGGCCGAGGCTGCTTCTGCCGAGTACACCGTGTACAACACCACCGGCAGCAAGGTGACCGAGCTGTACCTGTACGATGCAGGCTCTGAGGACAAGGGCGAGAATCTGGCAGGCGAGGGTCTGGCTGACGGCGAGAGCATCGTCATCACCCGCGATGTCGAGGCTGACAAGCAGGGCGATGTTGTCTACGTTCTGGAGTTCACCACCGAGGACGGCAATACCCAGAGCTTTGACACCCTGCACTATGAGGTGGCTCCCATCTCTCTGAAGAGCGTGGACGCCGCTGCCGGTGCTACCGCCATCGCTTTCGAGGCTCCCCAGAAGTAAGAGCCAACCCCTTACATCCGCAAACAGAAAAAGGCTGCTGCACCGTGCGTGCAGCAGCCTTTTTTGCTAGAGTGGACGATTTGGAATGGCTTCCGCTGCGCTTTAGCCATTTTCAGCGGAAAAATTATTTTAAATTTCGGGATATCGGAACGCCTGCGGGCGTTCCGATATCCCATTTTCACAGAAGGGGTCGTGGAGGAAAACTGCCTGTCAACCGTTGCGCTCTTCCCCGTGAAAAAGTAAATCGGGAAAATCCGCAGATTTTCCCGATTTACAAATAAAAATATTCTTTCCGCTAATGATGCGCAGAGCATCGCGGAGCGCATTCAAATGGTTCTATCACATTCTGAACCCACGGAAGCCCCAGCCGCCGCAGCAGCAGTTGCACAGAAGATTCAGCAAAATCATGCTCCAGCACCAGCGCCCAAACCCGCCGGGCTGGGCGTAGGTGGTCTGGGTGCGGTAGGTCTGGCCGGGGTTCTGCATCCGGCGCAGGTGCATCTGGTACTCGGTGTTGTTCGGATCCAGCTGCACGGCGCGGCGGGCGTCCTGCAGGGCGTCTACACTTTTGCCCAGACCCTGATTGGCCAGCGAGGAGAGATAGTACCACCGTGCGTTGCGCCCGGTCATGCCGTCCAGTACGCGGCGCGCCTCGGGGTAGCGGCCGCTGGCCACAAAGTTGCGGGCAGCCTGCATCTCCGGGGTGTCGGTGCCGGAGGCGCTGGGCCCGGCCTGCTGGTAGCCGCCAAAGCCAAAGCCGAAGCCAAAGGGGTCGAAGCCCTCAAACCCGTCAAAGCCGTCAAAACCGGTGTAGCCGTAGTTCTGCTGGCCGTAGCCCTGCTGACCATAGCTCTGCCGGTTGTAGCTTTGCTGCTGGTAGCCGCCGTAGGGGTTGCCGCCCATCTGGGGGCCGGTATCGCCCTTGGTAATGGCATCGTAGGCGGCCTGCACCTCCTTGAAGTGCTCCTCGGCCGTGGGGTCGTTGGGGTTCAAATCCGGGTGCCAGCGCTTGCACTTGGCGCGGTATGCTTTTTTGATCTCGTCATCGCTTGCGCCGCGCTGAACGCCCAGCACCTCATAGGGATCTCTCATGCTCGGTATACTTCCTCACTCATTATACTGACGGTACAGCACCGCTGCACCGCATCCGTTTTATTTTACCGGAATATCGGCATAAAATCAAGACGCATCGGGCTTTCCGGTGCGTTTTGCGTTTTTGCAGTTGTATTTCAGCCATACGCCGGAATACAGGATGTTGCGCAGCAGGTCTGCGTCCTCCACGCAGGGAAGACGCTCAAAGCTCTGCGCACAGCGTGCCAGCAGCAGCTCAAAGATGTCCAGCATCTCTTCCTCGTAGTCCGGGTGGGTGCTCAGCTCCCGCAGGGGGTTGTATGCGCCCCGGCGTTTGTCGCGGGGCAGGTCGTCGTAGGCGTCCAGCAGGTAGATGAACTTGCCCAGATGGAAGCCGATGCTGCGCAGCTCCGGTGCCCAGCGGTCCTGCCGGTAGTCGAACAGCTCCGCCATCAGTGCACCGAAGCAGCCGGACACGGCGTCTAAATCGGTACTGCCGGCGGCCTCGTACTCGGAAAGCTTTGCCAGACACGCGCGGATAGCATTGCACTGGCGCGGCCAGCGCAGGGCAGCCTCGGCGGTGCTGTTGTCCAGCAGGGTGCTGTACCCCAGCGCCAGCAGATTGCGGTCATCCTGCCATTTGTCCTGCGCATTATAGTAGTGCAGCGCCACACTCATGTCGGCGCAGTAGTCGGTGGGGTCGGCGCTGCGCCAAAGCACACCGCGCACCGGGTGGATGGGGCAGCGGCTGATGCCGCTGTCTGCGGGGGTCTCGCCCTCGTACAGGCTGCACAGCAGAATGTTTAAAAAGGTCAGGTCATAGCTCAGGCTGAACCGCCCCCGCAGCCCGTGCAAAGCGTCGATGCGGCGGCACAGCCCGCAGTAGGCCGAGCGGTAGCGGCTCTGTGCCTCGGTGCTGAGGGCGGCCCGATCCGGGATCACATATCCGAACATGGCGGCTCAGCTCTTTTTGATGAACTGGGTGCCGCAGCGCGGGCAGGAGATCTGGATGCGTCCGCGTCCCCGGGGCACCCGCAGCTTCTGGCGGCACTGGGGGCAGCGGTAGTAGTGGTACAGCTTGCGGTTGGCCCACTGCTCCTTCAGGCTGCGGAGCTTGTTGCTGAACCGGTCCTTCAGGCTGTAAAAGCGGTAGTTCTCCTCGGTGCGCTTGGAGATATTGCGGCTCAGGCTGCGGTAGTAGCACAAGATCAGCAGCGCCGCGCCCAGCCATGTGAACAGGGAAACGCGGGTAAGCAGCGACACCAGCAGCATCACGATGGAGCTCATGCTCAAAAACTGGTTCAGGCCATCGGTACCGTAGCGCCCGATCATGAATTGACGGAATTTTTCTCTCATAGGCTTTCGCATCCTCTTCTCTGGGGCTTTACACACGGAAACGCAGGGCAGCAGCGCCGCCCTGCGGAATACTTTGTACCTCTAGAATATCAGCCAACCATGATAAAATTTTGAACAGACTGCAAATCTATCATGAAAGGACGAAAATTAAACGCTTTGCTCCTCCCGGCAGCGCACGGTGAGCACCGCTTCGGTGTCCAGTGCGCCCTCCATGCGGCAGTGCAGCACGGCGCGTCCGGCCTCGCCGGTGGTGGCAAGATAGGTGCCTGCCATGCCGCCCCGCAGGGGCACCACGCTGGGGCCTAAAATTTTCAGCGGCCCCTCCACGGACAGGCAGACGGCCTCGCCGCAGTAGGGCAGCAGGTTGCCGTTCTGGTCGATGGCGCGCAGGCTGACGGCGGCACAGTCCCATGTGGGGCCGTCGGTCAGCAGGGGGTTATGCACGGTGCATTCCAGCCGGACGCTCTGCACCGGCTCCCGCACCACGGTGCGCACGGCACGGCCATGCCACACCGCCTCGAACCGGTACACCGGCGCGGAACTGCCCAGCACACCGATGTACTTGTAGTACATCCGCAGCAGCTCGTTCCAGCTCAGCCGCAGCGAGAGCATCCGCGCCTTGGAAAGGGGCGAAAGCGCCATGGCGTCCCGCCGCAGCTCATTGAGGATGGCGGCAGCCTGCACGGCGGTGGCGTGATCCATGCCCTCGTACTTTTCCAGCAGGGAGCCCACAAAATCGTTGATTTCGATGGGCGGGTGGGGCAGGGCGGCAAAGCGTCCCCGGCGGTCGGGAGTAAACTCGGCCACAAAATCGTTGCCGCGGTACAGCCGCACGCTCTCGGCGTTGGTGAACACCCAGCAGGCGGCGGCTGCGCCGCCGGGCAGGTCGCCCAGCGTCATGGCAGAGGAAACCTCCAGCACGATGTCGGAGGGGGCGCGGGGCGTTTTCTGGCTGGCGTAGACGGCGGCAGAAAGCTTCGGGTTGCGGAACAGATCCATCACGCCGTGGTAGCAGATGCGGTCGCCGCTGCCGAACTCCCGGTGGGTGTTGTAGTCGGTCATGCACCAGCCAAAGCTGCCCGCCACGCCCGGCTGGGCGATGCTGTCGTTCAGCACGGCGGCGTGGTGCAGCGCCTGCACCAGACGGTGCGGCTCGTCATCAAAGGGCTTGGCGGGGAAGTTCTGCCCGCCGAACTCACTGATGAGGTAGCCCTTGCGGGTGTCGGGGGTCACGGCGGCGCGGTTCTCGCAGCCCGCGCCGCGCCCGGCGTAGGAATAATCGTTGTAGGCGTAAACGTCCTCCAGCAGCTGGCTTTTGCGGGTGCTGCGGCTGCCCGCCGTGGGGCGGGTGGGGTCCAGCCGGTGGATGGCCTCGTTGGTGCGTTTATAAAAGGCTTCGTTGTCGGGGCTGCCGCTGATGCGGGCACCCCACAAAAAGATGCTGGGATGGCTGCGGCACTGGCACACCATCTCCCGGCAGTTCTGCAGCGCCTGCGCCTGCCACACCTCATCGCCGATGTGCTGCCAGCCGGGCATCTCGGGGAACACCAGCAGACCCAGCTCATCGCAGGCGTCCAGAAACGCCGGGCTGGGGGGCGCATAGCAGGTGCGCACGGCGTTGCAGCCCAGCTCCTTTTTCAGCAGCTGAGCGTCCAGCCGCTGGATGCTGTCCGGCATGGCGTAGCCCTGATAGGGGTAACTCTGGTGCCGGTCAAGGCCGCGCAGCTCCACCCGCTGTCCGTTCAGGTACAGCCCGCCCGCCACGAACTGCACGGTGCGGAAGCCGAACCGCACGGTCTTTTCGTCCAGCACCCGGTCGGGCAGGCCGCCGGTGCCGGGGCGGATGAGCCGCACGGTCAGGGTGTACAGGGTGGGGTGCTCCAGGCTCCACGGGTGCACGTTATTCAGCGTGCCGGTGATGGGCAGGGAAAGCTCGCCGCTGTACACTGCCCGGCTCCCGGCGGGGCTGCGGAGCTCGGCCTGCAGGGTGCAGCCGACCGTCTCGCCCACGGTGGCGGTGTAGATGCGGAAATCGCCCTCCGCCTTTGCCTCAATGAACACGTCCCGCAGGTAGGCGGGCTCCTTGATATCCAGACTGACGGCGCGGTAGATGCCGCCGTAGGTCAGCGCATCCAGCTGCCCGCCGAAGGGCGGGATATTCAGAGCCTCCCGGCTGTCGCAGCGCACAGCCACCACGTTCTTCTGCCCCAGACGCAGTGCGCCGGTCAGGTCTACCGTAAAGGCGGTGTAGCCGCAGCCATGGTGGAACACCCGCCGCCCGTTGCAGAACACGGTGGCATCGTGCGCCACCGCCCCGAAGGTAAGCAGCACGGTGCGGCCCAGCCACTCCTTGGGCGCAAAAAACTCCCGCCGGTAGCCGCACAGGCGCTGGTAGTCGTTCTCGCTGCAATAGTTATAGGGCAGGGGCTTGACCGTGTGCGGCAGCCGCACCGGGGTAAGGGAAAGCTCCGGGCACTCCGGGCGCACCAGCGCCGGGTCAAAGGTGGGGGCGAACAGCCAGCCCTCGTTCCAATCGTAGTGTTCCATAGCAGGATCTCCGTCTGAGTGATAAGCTTATAGAGGTATGGTATCACAAAGTTATGAACGAAAAAAGCATTCGCGCCCCTTTTGTGCCGGTAAAACTGAAATTTTGCCGCCCCATAAAAGCCCCGGCGGCAATTTGCCCAATAAATGCGGGGCAAAATTGTGTATCAAGGAGAAAATGGGCGCTTTGCAGGCAAAACGATTTAGAATGCCCTCCGCGTTGCTCTGGGCATGAATAGCGGAACGATTATTTATTATTTCGCGTTTGTCGCGCTCTGCGGAGCGCTCCAAACGCATTTTCACGAGAGGGGATGTATATGAAAAAGTAAATCGGGAAAATCCGCAGATCTTCCCGATTTAAAATGAAACTATTTTTCCCTCAGCGGATAAAGCTGGTCATGGGGCGGGGCGGGTTCTGCGGGTGGTCGATACCGGCAGCCTTGCCGGCCTCGATGCAGCGCAGCAGCCATGCCATGTTGCGGCCCAGCTCCTGCATCACGGCGCAGCCCTCGGCGTCCTGCAGCACCTGCTCGGGGTTGGAGCCGTGCACCATGGCCCAGTAGGAGCCGTTGACCAGCGGCATATGGAAGAACTGGGGGTACTTGACCAGCTGGTCAAGGGTGGAGGTGGTACCGGCGCGGCGGGCAGAGCAGCAGACGGCGGCGGGCTTGTAGGCCAGATACCTGCCGCCCGCGTAGGCCAGACGGTCCATAAAGCTGGCCATGTTGCCCGCAGCGGAGGCGTAGTGCACCGGGCTGCCGAACACAAAGGCGTCGGCAGTCTTTGCCTTCTCGATGGCCTCGTTGACCACGCCGCCGAACACGCACCCGTTGCCGCTGCGGCAGCCGCCGCAGCCGATGCAGCCGCCCACAGGCTGACCGCCGACGTGCAAAATCTCGGTCTCGATGCCCTGTGCCTTCAGCTCCCCGGCAATGAGGGAAAGAGCGGTGTAGGTGCAGCCCTTCTCGTGGGGGCTGCCGTTGATAAGCAGAACTTTCATGCTGTATACTCTCCTTTGCTGAAATGCGCCGTAAAATGCGCAATATTGCTGCTATGATTGTAGCACAAAGCCGCCCGCAGCGCAATGCGGGCTCTTGACAATGCTATGCAGTTGGGAGATAATAAAGGATACGAAAGAGTTAAGACCGGCTGCCGCGGGGCGGCAGCTACGGCAAGGAGGTACCGTCATGCGCGTGATCGCAGGAGAAGCCCGGGGCCGCAGGCTGGAAGCACTGCCCGGCACCGATGTGACCCGTCCCACCCTCTCGCAGGTAAAGGAGGCGATGTTCAGCATCGTACAGTTCGACCTGCCCGGGGCCCGGGTGCTGGATCTGTATGCCGGCAGCGGCCAGCTGGGCATCGAGGCGCTCAGCCGGGGTGCGGCCCGGTGCGTCTTTCTGGACGAGAGCCGGGAGGCCGTAAGCATCGTGATGCGCAACTGCAAGGCCTGCGGCGTGTTTGACCGCAGCCGGGTGAATATCGGCGAGGCTGCGCGGTTTTTGTCGGCCTGCCGGGAGCAGTTCGATCTGGTGCTGCTGGACCCGCCCTTCCGCGGCGGCACGCTGGAAAAGATCCTGCCTGCCGTGGAAAAGTGCGTTGCCCCCGGCGGCATCGTGCTGTGCGAGAGCGAAACAGGCATCGTGCTGCCCGCGCAGGCGGGCAGTCTGACCCTGCAAAAACAGTATAAATACGGCAAGGTGCTGCTGTGGAAGTACACAAAACCCATGCAGCCCGCCGCTGAGCAGGAGGGAGAAGCCTTATGAACGTGAACGAACTTTTGGATACCATTGAGGATGCACTGGAAGAGAGCGCAAATGTGCCCCTTTCCGGCGGCAAGCGCATCGTGGATGTGGAGCAGATCCGGGATTATCTGGACGAGGTGCGGGCGGCTCTGCCCGGCGAGCTGCGGCAGGCGCAGCAGATCGTGAACGACCGGGCGCAGATCGTGGACAGCGCCAACGCACAGGCACAGGCCATTGTGAAAAAGGCCGAGGAGCGCGCCCGCATTCTGGTCAGCGACGCCGAGATTGTCAAGGCTGCCCAGCAGCGTGCTTCTGAGATCACCTCCGCTGCCCAGACCGAGGCACGCACCCTGCGCCAGACCGTGACCGACTACTGCGAGAATATGCTGCGCACCACCGAGGATACCATGGTGGAAAACGCCGCACAGGTCAAAAATATCCGCGACAGCCTGCGCCAGAACGCCAAGAAAAATGGCTGATAACGGTCAACTTTCCACACAAATTCCACACATTGCGGAAAACAAAGTCCCTGCGAGCAAAAATGACGGCTCACAGGGACTTTTTTTGTGGACTTTTGCGGCAAAAAGCCGCCCGAAAACCCTTGCATTCACAGATATGATTTGCTACAATAAAGATGTGTCAGTGGGGCAAAGTGGGTAAAAGTAGGGTACACGCCCTGAAAACGCCCCTGAAAGGGGGAGCAGCGCGTGTTTTTCGGCCGTTATGATTACACCATCGACGCCAAGGGGCGGCTGAACTTCCCCGCAAAATTCCGCGACGCCATGGGCGAGAGCTTCGTGGTGCTGGAATGGGTGGACAGCTGTCTGTTCGCACTGCCCATGGAGGAAGTCCAGCGGCTGGCGGACAAGCTGGAAAGCGATGAGCTGATGGACAGCTGGGCCATCTCCGGCGATCTGTTCAGCACCGCCTGCGAGGTGGTGCCGGACAAGCAGGGACGCATCCTGCTGCCCGCAGAGCTGCGCGCCTACGCCGGGCTGGAAAAGGACGTGACCATCATCGGCAACCGCAACCACGCCGAGATCTGGGCCACCGAGGTCTGGAACGCCCGTCGCGCCGCCGTGACCAACGACCAGCGCGCCGAGCGGCTGCGCAGGCTGCACCTCTGATGCAAAAAACTAAACCGAGAAAGGAGGCCGTGCCAATGGCCTTTGAAGAACAGCAGCCCTTTGACCCGGCCTCGTTTGAGCATATCCCCGTTTTGCTGAACGAGTGCCTGACAGGGCTTGCCATCGACCCGGCGGGCACCTATCTGGACGGCACCGCCGGCGGCGCGGGACATTCCCGCCAGATCGCTTTGCGGCTGGACGCCGCAAAGGGCGGCAGACTCATCTCGCTGGATCAGGATCCGGACGCGGTGCAGACCGCGCGCTCCCGTCTGGCCGGGCTGCCTGCCACCGTGGTGCAGATCAACTTCCGCTATGCGGGACAGGCGCTGGAGCAGCTGGGCATTGAAAAGATCAACGGTGCACTGCTGGATCTTGGCGTTTCCAGCCACCAGCTGGACGATGCCGCCCGGGGCTTTTCCTACCGGGCAGACGCACCGCTGGATATGCGCATGAGCCAGCAGGGCGAGACCGCCGCAGACCTTGTGAACACGGAAAGTCGCGAGGAGCTGGCCCGCATCCTGCGGGATTACGGCGAGGAGCCTTACGCATGGCAGATCGCAGGAAAGATCGTGGAATCGCGGGAAACTGCACCCATCCTGACCACCCTGCAGCTGGCAGATATCGTAGCAAGCGCGATGCCCCCGGCAGAGCGCCGCAAAAACAAGAACCCCTCCCGCCGCACCTTTCAGGCACTGCGCATTGCAGTGAACCATGAGCTGGATGCGCTGGAGGAGGGTCTGGATACCATTTTCGATCACCTTGCACCGGGCGGCCGGTTGTGTGTGATCACCTTCCACTCTCTGGAGGACCGGCTGGTCAAGAACAAGTTCCGCCGCTGGTCCACGGCCTGTACCTGCCCGCCGGAGTTTCCGGTGTGTGTATGCGGCGGCAAGGCAAAGGCAAAGCTTATCACCCGCAAACCCATTGAAGCTGATACGCAGGAGCTGGAGGAGAACCGGCGCAGCCGTTCTGCCCACCTGCGTGTACTGGAAAAATGCTGAGATGCCGGAAGCACCGGCATCGTGAGGAGGAGAGAAACCATGGGTCAGCCAGCATACGATCGTAACGCGGCGCGCCGCCGCAGGGCACCGCAGCCGCAGCGCAAAGCAAGCCTGCGGGTAGCAAAGGGCGGCAAGCGGCGGTTGAACCCGCTGCAGGCCGCCGTACATAACGCCATGAATCTGGTGGCGGCAGCACTGCTGGTGGGCTTTGCCATCAGTCTGCTGTGGAGTGAGGCACAGCTGGTGGAGCTGAACGACCAGATTCAGGCCACGAAGGCACGTCTGGTCAGCGAGCAGAGCCAGTATACCTACTACAACAGCACCCTGAACAGCAAGACCAACATTGCCAGCGTGGAGGAGACCGCCGGGCGGCTGGGTCTAATGAAGGTAGACCCCAGCCAGATCACCTACATCCGCCTGGGCGAAAGCGGCGCACTGGTGCGCCGGGAGTCCACTGTGCGGCAATGGACCGACTTTTTGTACACCGGCGCGGTGAACATTCTGGGCACCGTGAGATAAACGGAGAAAGCGTGCGGCAGCGCACGCTTTTTTCGGTTTATGGACACCGCAGTCTGAATAAATAACAGCGCAGGGCGTGCGGAATGCAGTGCACGCCCCGCAGGAGAAAACCGATGCAAGAACCTTTCCGTAACAAAAAAAGCAGGGGCTACCGCCTGCGCCCGGCCTCCGGCCGGGATCGGCTGGACAGCCGGGTGCGGCGGCTTTGCAGCCGTCTGGGCATCCTTGCGGTGGTGGTGGCGGCTGCCATCGTCATCCGCAGCCTGTATAATATCCAGATCGTCCACGGGGCAGAGTACCGCCAGTACGCCGCCCAGCAGCAGCTGCTGGATACCACCATTAAGGCCACCCGCGGCGAGATCTACGATGCCTCCGGCATCACCCTTGCCTCCACCAGCGTGGTGTGGACCATCTGGGCAGACCCCAGCTACAGCAGCATCCTCTATACCAGCAAGACCAACGATGACGACACCGTGACCAAAACGCTGGACCCCGCCATGTGTGCCGAGGTGAGCCGGGAGCTGACGTTGCGTCTGCTCTCCGGGGACGGCGAGAGCTTGGACAGCGTGGACACCTCCTCGGCAGAGTATCAGCAGCAGTACCAGACCGTGTACGATGCGCTTTCCCGGCTGGATTCTGCCTACGTTACTCTTGCCACCAAGGTGAACAACGCGGTGAAGCTTTCCATTGAAAAATACGTCACCAGCTTCAACAAGGCGCACAAAAAGGCCACCGATACCTCCCGCAAGGGACGCATCTCGGTGTCCTCGGAAAAAAGCTTCCAGCGCAATTACCCCTACGGCGCCTTTGCCGCAGCGGTGCTGGGCTTTACGGATGCGGACGGCATTGGCACCTACGGACTGGAAAAATCCTACCAGTCCACCTTGGCCGGTGTGGATGGCCGCACCATCACCCAGCGCAACGCGGTGGGCAACGCCATTGCAGACGCCAACGCCACCACCTTTGCCGCCAAGGACGGCTCCAATCTGGTGCTGTCGCTGGATGTGAACGTGCAGGAGATCGCGGAGCGGTACCTGAACGAGGCCATTGCAGCCAACACGGTGGAAAACCGCGGCTGCGCCATTGTGATGAACGTCAAGACCGGCGCCATCCTTGCCATGGCCTCCAAGCCGGACTTTGACCCCAACGACCCGCTGAACTTCACCGCCAACGAGGCTTACCTCAACGAGCTGGTGCACGCAGAGCCGGAGCTTTACGGCATCTATAAAAAGGATGCCGACGGCAACTACATCACCGATGCGCAGGGCAACAAAATTCTGGACGAGGAAGCGGACTATTCCGGCTATTACCGGGATATCCTGTGGAAGAACAAGACCATCACCGAGCTGTACTACCCGGGCTCTGTGTTCAAGGTCATCACCTCTGCCATGGGCATCGACTCCGGCGTGGCCACCATGAACACCACCTTTACCTGCTCCGGCGCCTACGGTGTGGCCAAGGAGACCTACCACTGTGCAGGGCGTAAGGCGCACGGCCTGCTCAATATGGCTGAGGCGCTGCGCAAGAGCTGCAACATCTACTATATCCAGCTGGGTCAGCGCATCGGGTCGCAGCAGTTCTATAATTACTTCGATGCCTTCGGCTTTACCGCCCGCACCGGGGTCGACCTGCCCAGCGAGACCGGCTTTATGCAGTACTACCGCGCCAATCAGCTGGGCGAGGTGCAGTTGGCCTCCTCTGCATTCGGTCAGGCCATGGCCATCACCCCGCTGCAGATGTGCACCGCCATTGCGGCCACCGTCAACGGCGGGTATCTGGTCACCCCCCATGTGGTGGATAAGATCACCGATTCTAACGGCAACGTCATTCAGGAGATCGGCGCAAACGTGCGCCGTCAGGTCATCAGCCAGAGCGCCAGCGAGGTCATCCGGCAGATGATGGAGTACGAGGTGGGCAACGGCACCGGCGGCGGTAAAAACGCCTATGTGTCCGGCTACCGCATCGGCGGCAAGTCCGGCACCTCCGAGCAGCTGAATATGCACCGCCGCGCCGACGGCGACTATAAAAAGGTGGCCTCCTTCGTGGCAGTGCTGCCCGCCAACGACCCGGAAATTCTGGTCTACGTCATGCTGGATGACCCCAACAACGCAAAGACGGACTATTCCTCCATCCTTGCAGCCCCTGTGGCGGGCAATATCATCAGCGAGGTAGCCCCCTATCTGGGCATTGCCACCGATGGCGAGGACCGCAGCGGCACCATCGTTACGGTGCCGAACCTTGTGGGCACCGAGTGGAGCAATGCGCAGGTGCAGCTGAACATTCAGGGCCTGAAGCATCAGCTGCAGGAGAGCCAGAGCAGCCAGTCCGCTGCCCCGGTCACCTACCAGTACCCCCACGCGGGGAGCAAGGTGCCCTACGGCACCACCATCTACCTGTATACCGATACCTACGAGGGCAGCCGCACCGAGGTGCCGGATGTGACCGGCAAGAGCCCGGACTTTGCCCGCCAGATGCTGAGCGCCGCCGGGCTGAACTGCGTGGTGGAGGGCAGCGGCACGGTGCAGGCGCAAAGCGCCGAGCCCGGCTCCAGCGTGCAGCGCGGCACCATCATCACCCTGACCTGCGGGTAAAAGCGATCTTATAGCGCGTTTTCCGCTGCGGCTCCATTCGTGAAAATGCGATTCCGGGCAGACCGCAGTCTGCCCGGAATCGCCCGATTTAAAAGTTGATTTCCAAGCGTCAAACGCCGAAAAGGACGCTGTACAAAATACGGTGCGGCGGTTTCCTATAATAGATAGAACGAGAGGGGATAGAACAATGGAAAAGATCCATGCAAGCAAGCTTCTGGCAGGGCTGGTGCCTGCCGGAAAACTGACCAGTGACCCGGAGGTGGCACTGGTCACCACCGACAGCCGCGAGGTAAAGCCCGGCTGCATTTTTGTGGCCTTCCCCGGCGAGCGGTTCGACGGCCATGATTTCGCCGCCCGTGCGCTGGAGCAGGGCGCGGAGTATGTGGTGGTCAACCATCCCGTGCCCGGTGTGCCGGAGGAAAAGGCCATCCTTTGCCCGGACAGCTACCACGCCATGATGGTGATGGGCGCAAACTACCGCAGCCAGTACCACCCCAAAATGGTGGGCGTGACCGGCAGCGTGGGCAAGACTACCACCAAGCAGATGACCTACGCCGCCCTGAGCAGCTTTGGCGAGACCATCAAGACCGAGGGCAACCAGAACAATGAGCTGGGAATGCCCCGCACCCTGATGCGGCTGGAAAGCAGCACCGAGTACGCGGTCATCGAGATGGGCATGAGCCACGCGGGAGAGATCGACCGTCTGGTGCGGGCAGCACGCCCGGATGTGGGCATCATCACCTGCATCGGTGTGTCTCACATCGGCAATCTGGGCAGTCAGGAGAACATCTGCAAGGCAAAGCTGGAGATCTGCAACGGTCTGCCGGAGGGTGCGCCGCTGGTGCTGAACTACGACGACCCCTTCCTGCGCAAGGCAGCGCTGCCCGCCCATGTGCGCCCGGTGTGGTTCAGCCTGAGCGATGAAAACGCAGACGTCTGCGCCCTGTCCATCCGGCAGGAGGCTGACGGCATGAGCTTTGTGCTGGAGGATCAGGAGCACGGCACCTTTGTGGTGAACATCCCCGCTATGGGTCGCCATAATGTGGCGAACGCTCTGGCCGCCTACTGCGCCGCCACCCGTCTGGGGTGCGACGCCAAGGGTGTCATCCGTGGTCTTTCCAACTTTGAGCAGACCGGACGCCGCCAGAAGGTGGTGGACAGCGAGGGTGTGACCGTCATCGAGGACTGCTACAACGCAAACCCCGACAGCATGAAGGCTGCGCTGGCCATGTTCAAGGATTTCCCCTGCAAGCGCCGCTTTGCCCTGCTGGGCGATATGCTGGAGCTGGGCGAGCTGAGCCGCGAGGCACACGAGGAGCTGGGACGCCTTGCCGCCGAGAGCGGGCTGTACTGCCTGATCACCTACGGCGAGCAGGCCAAGCGCACCGCCGTGGTGGCTGCTGCCAAGGGGGTAAAGACCCTGCACGCGGAAAATTACCGCGAGGCCGCCGATGCTTTGCTGGACCGGGTGCAGCCCGGCGATGCCGTTCTGGTAAAGGCCAGCCACGGTATGGCACTGGAAAAGGTGCTGGATATCTTCTACGAAGAGCATAAAGAAGCGGAAGAATAACTATTTGGCGAAATGGAGTGTCTGAGTTATGGAGCGTTTCGCCTTGGCAGCGGCGGTGGTGCTGGGGTTTGCCCTTACGGCAGCCCTGTGCAGCCTGTTCGTGCCGCTGCGGCGGGTGCTGGAACGCCGCGAACAAAACCAGCAGCCGGTACAGTCTGAGCAGCCCCGTCCGGCACCGCTGCGCGCCCCGCTGTGGGGCGGGCTGTGTGCGGCGGCGGGTACGGTGGCTGCGGTGGGCGTGGGCTGGCTTGCCGCCTGCGTAGGCCAGCCGGAGCTGCTGGGCAGCGAGGGCCGGCTGATGACGCGGCTGCTCACGGCACTGGCCGGAAGCCTTGCCTTTGGGGCGGTGGGTCTTGCAGAGGACCTTGCCCGGATGCGCAGCCCGGCGGCGCTGGGGCTGCGGCGGGACGTGCGCCTTTTGCTGGAGGCACTGGCCGCAGCGTTCGTTCTTTTGCTGCTGCGGGCAGCGGGCTGCCTGCCCCGGGGGCTGGGCGTGCCCGGGGCGGGGTATGTGCTGCTGGGCAGCGCCGTGCCCTTTTTGTGGGCGGTGCTCATGGTGGCGCTGGCCGAGTGTGCTCGCATCGCCGAGCGGGACGAGGGCACGGTGTGCGGCGCGGCCTTTGTGGCCATGCTGGCGCTGATGATGGCAGAGGCCGGCTTGGGCGTGCCCGGGCTGGCGGTGCTGCCCGCCGCGCTTGCCGGGGCACTGGTGGCACTGCTGCTGTGGGCGTTCCCCCCGGCAAGGCTGGGGGTGGGCTGCTGCGGCAGCCTGCTGGCGGCGGGTGCCATCGGCTGCATCCCGCTCAGTTTGGATATGACCAGTCTGACCGTGCCGCTGGCGCTGCCCTTCTGGGCAGCGGGCGGTCTTTTGGCAGCGCAGCTGCTGTGTGCAAAGCGCACCGGCAAGCCCTTGCGCTGCTGGGTAAAAAAGCATAAAATGAGCCCGGAGACAGTGTTTCTGTGCAGCTTTGCGCTGAGCGCTGTCGGCTATGTGCTGGCGCTGGCGCTGCTGCGCTGGTGCTGACCGGGCACAGAGAGGGAAGGGAGCGCAGATGGCGACTATCCGCAAAAAACACAGAGCGCCGGTGCCGGTGCTCCAGCGAGACCCGGGCCCGTGGTCCCGGCTGCTGATCGACTGGCTGGCCACGCTGGCCGTTATTATGATCTTTGGGCTGGTGATGCTGTTCAGCGCCAGCTACACCACCGGTTACCTGCGCATGGGCGACAGCTTCCACTACATCAAGCAGCAGGCAATGTGCATGGTACTGGGGCTGGGCTGTATGCTCCTGATAAGCTATGTGGACCACCGTTTTCTGCGCAAGCTGGTGGTGCCGGGGTACATCATCGTGCTGGCCATGCTGGCCGTCACCCTGACCATGGCACCCCTGAACGGCTGCCGCCGCTGGATCCGCTTCGGCGGGCTTACGCTGCAATCCTCGGAGGTGGCAAAGTTTGAGATGATCCTGTTCAGCTCCCATCTTGCGGCAAAAGCGCCGCAGGTGGAGCGGCTGGACCCGGAACGCCGTATCCTGCTTACCCCCCGGGAGTGGCTGCGGGTGCGGGTGTGGAAGCAGCTGGTGGTGCCGGTGCTGCCCCTTATACCGGTGGTCATCCTGCTGGCGCTGGAGCCGCACATGTCCGGCATCGTGCTGACAGTGGCGGTGGTGGGCACCATCCTGCTGCTGTCCGGCAGCGGCGGTGTGCTGACATGGGCGGGTGCCATCACGGCGGGCGCCCTGCTGGAGACCCTGCTCTCCCATGTGGACTCCATCCCTTACCTGCAAAAGCGTCTGGACGGCTGGACGCAGGATCTGAGCAAGATGACCGACCAGACCGTGCAGAGCCTTTACGCCATCGGCTCCGGTGGGCTGAAGGGGCTGGGGCTGGGCAACAGCGTGGAAAAGCAGCTCTGGCTGCCGGAAAGCACCAACGACTTCATCTTCAGCGTGGTGTGTGAGGAGCTGGGCTTCGTTGGCGCAGTGCTCATTATCGTGCTGTTCGTGCTGTTCATCGTGCAGGGACTGCTCATCGCCTATAAGGCGGAGAACCTGTACTGCACCATGGTGGGCATCGGCATTATGGCGCAGATCGCGTGGCAGGTGTTCTGCAACATCGCCGTGGTCACCAACACCCTGCCCAATACCGGCATCAGCCTGCCCTTCTTCTCCTCCGGCGGCACCAGCCTGATCCTGCTGCTGGCAGAGATGGGCGTAATGGTGAACATCGGCCGCAACGGCGAGCGGGCAGCGCAGCAGCGGGAGCAGCTGCGTGCCCAGCGGGAGGCCGCCCGCGCCGAGCACGAGGCAGAACTTGCCCGCAAGACCATTGATCTGGCCTCTGCCCGCGCAGCCCGCACAGAACAGTAAAACAAACCGCAAGCCCGCCCGGCCGCAGGCCGGGCGTTTATAAGGAGGAATCACCATGCGTGTTCTCATCGCAGCCGGCGGCACTGCCGGACATATCAACCCCGCACTGGCCATTGCCGGTGCTCTGAAAAAGGCCGACCCCACCGCCGAGATCCACTTTGCAGGCCGTAAGGAGGGCATGGAGTACCGTCTGGTCACACAGGCGGGCTACCCCTTCCACCATATTGAGATCACCGGCTTCCAGCGCAAGCTGAGCCTGCACAACATCAAGCGCAACATCATTACCCTGTGGAATCTGGCCCTCTCCGGCCCCAAGGCCAAGGCCATGATGAAGGAGGTAAAGCCGGATCTCGTCATCGGCTGCGGCGGCTATGTGTCCGGCCCGGTGGTGCGCTGCGCCGCTAAAATGGGCATCCACACCGCCCTGCACGAGCAGAACGCCTTCCCCGGTGTGACCAACAAGCTGCTGGCCCCGGATGTGGATATCGTGTTTGCCGCCGTGCCCGCCGCTGTGGAAAAGCTGGGCGCACCGGACAAGACCCTTGTGGTGGGCAACCCCGTGCGGCCGGAGGTGTTTGCACAGGCCGCGAACCGCGAGGCCATCCGTGCACAGCTGGGTGCGGGCGACCGCACGGTCATCCTGTCCTTCGGCGGCAGCCTGGGCGCACGCCGGGTCAACGAGGTGGTGGCAGACCTGTGCGCCTGGGAGCAGCACGAGCACAAGCCGGTGCTGCACCTGCACGCCACCGGCCAGTACGGGGTGCAGCTGTTTGAGCAGCTGCAAAAGCAGAAGGATTTTGCCCCCGGCGACAGCCTTGTGGTAAAGGAATACATCAACAATATGCCGGAGCTGCTGGCAGCGGCAGACCTCGTCATCAGCCGCGCCGGTGCGCTGACGCTGGCCGAGCTGGAAGCTGTGGGACGCGCCGCTGTGCTGATCCCCAGCCCCAATGTAGCCGAGAACCACCAGTACTACAACGCCATGGAGCTGCAAAAGGCCGGGGCGGCTGTGGTGATTGAAGAAAAAGACCTGACCGGCGAAAAGCTGGTGCAGACGGTGGCCGAAATGCTGGCACAGCCCGGCAAGCTGGCCGAGATGGGCAAAAACGCCCGCAGCCTGTCGGTGGACGACAGTCTGGACCGCATTACTGCGGCGCTGCTCAAGCTGGTCAAGACCCCGTGATGCAGCCCCGGAATAAACAGGAAAGAAGGTGCGAATGATGCAGCAGAACCGTGACCGCAACGGCAGACCCCGGAACACGAGACCCTATGATCTGAACCGGGATGTGGCGCGCACCTCTGCGCCTTCGCAGGATCATACGCCCCGGAGCACCGGCAGCAGCCGCTACGGCTACAACGGCGAGCCGCTCAGCCGCCCGCCCTCCCGCAGTGCAAACGGCAGCGTGCGCGCCTCCCGGTCAGATAACAGCATCCAGTTCCCCACCCAGACCCAAGCCCAGACCCGCCGCCCGGCGCAGGGGCAGGGGAGCAATACTACCCAGTACCCCTCCGGCAACCGCCCGGCGGGCAGCAGACCTAAAAACGCGAAGTCCGGCGGCAAGCAGCGCCGCCCGGCAAACAATGCCCGCAGCGGGCAGAGCAGCCGGAAAAACCAGAACCGCCAGAACGTGCAAAACAACCCGAACCGGCAGCACCCGGCAGCCAGCCAGAGCCAGCGTCTGCGCCCGGCGCAGAGCGCCCCGCAGCAAAGCCCTGCCCGGCGGGAAAAGCGCAAAAAGCGCAAGGTGACCCGCGCTACGCTGCGCCGCCGCCGGATGTTGCGCCGCCTGACCGCCTTTGCCATGCTGCTGTGCGTCATTGGCGCGGGCATCTACCTGACCATGACCATGCTGTTCCGCATCAGCTCCATTCAGGTGCAGACCCCGGACGGCAAGCAGGTGACCGAGATCGCGGGTTATTCCGCAGACAGCATTTTGCAGCGGATGGGTGTGCAGCTGGAAGAGAACATCTTCAGCTTTGAGCCCGGCGAAAAGGCCGCGGTGCTGGAGCAGAGCTTCCCGCTGCTGGGCTCCATCAAGGTGATCCGGGACTACCCCAACACCGTGGTGGTGCAGGTGACCGAGGCCGTGCCCGCCTACGCGGTGCAAAACGGCAGCAAGTGGCTTGTGATCTCGGACAAATGGAAGATTTTGTCCGAGGAAAGCACCCAGCCCGAGGGGCTTTGCACCCTATACGGCGGCAAGCTGCAGGACACCGCCCCGGGACAGGGCTTCTGGTTCGTGGAGGACACGGACGCCGCAAGCGCCTCCGGCTCGGAAGCAGCCGAAAGCGAAAGCGCGGTGAGCACCGAGACCGCCCGCATGGAAGCGCTGCGCACCTTGGTGAGCAAGCTGGAGGAATACGGCCTGTCGCAGGACGTGACACGGCTGGAGGTGGCAGACACCGAGCAGCTCGCATTTTTGTATCAGGACCGCATCAGCGTGCTGCTGGGTACGCTGAACGATCTGGATTATAAGCTGGACCGCGCCCGCTATGTGCTGACCAACGCCGACGGCAAGGGCTGCGGCCCCACCGACACCGGGCGGCTGGACTTCAGCCATACCAGCGCCAGCAGCACCCGCAAGATCTATTTTGCACAGGGCGAGCCCACCCTGCCCTCCGGCTATGTGGTGCCGCCCAAGGCCGAGGAACCCGCCCCGGCAGAGGACGCCGCCGACAGCACGGAAAGCACCGATGGCGCTACGCCCACGGATACCGCCGAACCGGCGGCTGAAGCGGACGCCGAGCAGCTGCCCCTGACCCACCCTGACCGCATGACGGCCAACGAAGAAGAAAACCCCATGTAAAGAAGCTCTATGGAGGAGACTGTATGAAGCTGGAACAACTGATGGAAGGCGTGCCCTTTACCCTTGTGCAGGGCAGTCTGGATACTGAGATCGCAGATATCATCTACGACAGCCGCAAGGCTGCCCCGGGGCTTTTGTTCGTGTGCATCGTGGGCACCCAGCGGGACAGCCACGCGTTTGCCGCCGACTGCGCCGCCAAGGGGGTCAGCGCGCTGGTCATCCAGCACGACATCGACCTTTCTGCCATGCCCGGGGTGACCGTGGTCAAGGTGGAGAGCAGCCGCTATGCCATGGCGCTGATGAGCGCCAACCTCTTCGGCAACCCTGCCCGGCAGATGACCATGATCGGTGTCACCGGCACTAAGGGCAAGACCACCACCACCCACATGATCAAAAGCGTGCTGGAGGCCGCAGGCCGCAAGGTGGGCATGATCGGCACCAACGGCATCTACTATATGGGACGCCACAAGGACACCGCCAACACCACCCCGGAAAGCTACGAGCTGCAAAAGACCTTCCGGGAGTTTCTGGATGCCGGCTGCGACACCGCGCTGATGGAGGTGTCCAGTCAGGGCCTGATGATGGACCGCGTGGCAGGTGTGCACTACAATGTGGGCGTGTTCACCAACCTTTCGCCGGATCACATCGGCCCCGGCGAGCACAAGACCTTTGAGGAGTACCGCAGCTGGAAGGGACAGCTGTTCAAGCGCTGCGACATGGGCGTGGTGAACATCGACGACGAGAACACCGCCGCCCTGCTGGAGGGTCACACCTGCAAGCTGGTGACCTACGGCCGCGATGAAAAGGCCGACTACCGCGAGACCGGCTACGAGCTGCTGCGCACCCACGATTTTCTGGGCGTCGCCTTCCACGTTACCGGCAAGGACGTGATGGATGTGAGGGTGAATATGCCCGGCGAGTTCAGCGTGTACAACGCGCTGGCCGCGCTGGCCGTGGGCAAGGTGCTGGGTCTGCCGGATGCCGCCATCCACGATGGTCTGGGCAAGTGCGTGGTGAAGGGACGTGTGGAGCTGGTGCCCATCAGCAAAAAGTTCACCATCCTGCTGGACTACGCCCACAACGAGGTATCTACCGAGAGCCTGCTCACCACCCTGCGCGCCTACAAGCCCCACCGTCTGGTGGTGGTGTTCGGCTGCGGCGGCAACCGCTCCAAGCTGCGCCGCTACGGCATGGGCGAGATCTGCGCCAAGATGGCGGATTTCTCCATCCTCACCGAGGACAACAACCGCTTTGAAAAGGTGGAGGATATCATTGCGGACATCCGCGAGGGCATGAACAAGGGCAACCCGGACGCAAAGTTCGTGGAGATCCCCGACCGTCTGGACGCGCTGCACTACGCAGTGGATCACGCACAAGAGGGCGATCTGATCGCCGTCATCGGCAAGGGACACGAGACCTACCGCGACCGCGAGGGCGTCAAGACCCCCTTCCTTGAGCGGGAGCTGCTGGAGGAATACGCCCAGCAGATCGGGCTGGAGTAAGCAAAAAGAATAGTTGGATTCGGGAACACCGGAGCGTCTGCGGATGCTTCGGTGTTTTATTTTTTTCGAGAATGAACCCTCTCAGGCGCTGCGCGCCAGCTCTCCCGAGGGGGAGAGCTTTATTGCAGCTGACCGGTAGATGCCAAAAAGCTCCCCCTTTCGGGGGAGCTGGCAAAGCCGTCAGGCTTTGACTGAGAGGGTTACGGTGCAGCGGCCTTTTTGCGCCCTGCGGGAGACCCCTATATAAAAAGGAAGCAAACTGTGACAAAAGTGTAAAAGATAAAAATCTTTAACTAAAACCATTGACTTATCCGACGGCTTGGCTATAATGGTCGTGTTCGATACCTC
>CAKTCY010000034.1 GCA_934540955.1 uncultured Faecalibacterium sp. | reverse complement strand
GCGATATCCGCTTCCACGGCCTTTTCCGATACCGGGCGCACCCGGCGGGTGAAAGCAAGCCCCTTGTACTGCCCTAATGCGGCAGCGGGCATGGTGTTTGCAGCTTGTTCCATAGTCGAACACTCCTTTTATATAGCAAAGCGGCGTTACAGCCCACGGGCGGCCAGCCAGCTTTCTGCGATCTCGGAGAACATCTCCGGGTATTGGGCATCTTCTGCGGCAAAGGCACTCAGGTAATACTCCACCTCGGCGCGGGTGGGGCTGGCGGTGCGCCGCCAGATGGTAAAGGTGGTGCCGTTGCCCATATCAAAGGTGGCTTCCAGTGCAAAGCATTCCTCCCGCACCGCAAGGAAGCTGTTATTCCACTTGTGGGAAAGTTCGCCGCTGCCCACAAAGGTCTGGGGGAAGGGGTCGGCGGTGAGGACGTACTTTGCCTCAAAGAACCGCACCGGGAACTCGTGGGTGCCCGGGATGGAGATGCCGGAGGTCAGTTTGCCTTGCAGCCGGATGTCCGGCAGGGCTGCATACTGGAACATATCCGCGTTATACAGCATATCGTGGGGGATCATGTAGGCAAACTCGCCCTGTTCGGCATCGCAGTGGGCGTCAAGCCAGTCGTCTATGTCCTGTACCCGGGCGGCGTCGGTGCGGTCGTAGGTGAGCTTGTCCAGCCGGACGAACTCCGACACTGCTTTGAGGGGAAAGTGGTCCACCACAAAGCCCGGCAACGCCACAACGGTCAGCGGAGAGCAGCGCACCGAGACGGCAAACACCAGCGTGAACACCCAGTAGAAAAGCTTGAGCTCCCGGTGCTTCTGGATGCCCTCGGCCAGCGCGGCAGCGCCGGTGAGGAAGAGCAGCAGCCACCCCGGCACGAACAGAAGCATCTGGTGGGAGCCGGTGTTCTGCACTCGGGTAAACAGCAAAAGGCTGGTAAGCAGCTCTGCACCCGCAAGGCAGGGCAGGGCGGGCAGGCGGCGCTTTGCCGCAAACCACAGACCCAGCCCGATGAGGATAAAATTCAGCAGCCCGATGCGCAAAGCCTGTGCGGACAGTTCCAGCACGATGCCGCCGAAGTTGTAGTAGGAGTAGCGCCCGGCGTAATCGAAGCCAAGGATCTTGCGCACCATGGGCAAAAGCAGCAGCACCATGGCTCCGGCGGCGCACAGGCCGAACCCGGCCAGCCGCAGGATGCGGTGCACAGCCCGGGACTGCTGCCCGCTTTTTGCCAGCCGGACGCCGGACACCAACAGCAGCAGAACATAGGCGAAGCAGTAGCCCACCACAAAGTATAAGTACCACCGCCGGGTAAGGATGACCCCCGCCGTGGCGGCAAAGATCAAAAGACAGCGGGCGGGCTCTATGCGGTCAAAGCGGTAGTCCAGCGTGAGCAGCACAAGCATGAAGGCGAAGATGAGCCCGAACCAGTCCGGCTGCCCCAACATGGCGCTCATGCGCAAAAAGGGGAAGGTGATGCACCACGAAAAGCCGATGAGGAAGTACCAGAACCGGTTCTTCACCCGCAGCAGTTGCCCCACCTTGATGGCAAGCCCTGCCAGCAGCACCATCAGGCTGGGCAGGACGCTGAACACCTGACAGAAAGCGTAGTCGTTGCCGGTTTTGCCGCTCAGACAGAACGGAAACTCGGTGAACAGGGTGATGAAGTTTGTGTAGTCCTCGGTGATGGAATCCAGAATAAAGCGCAGACCGGCCGCAGGGCTTTGCAAAAAGGCGGCTTCGGCATGATACTGCTTTAAAATGTAGTTGACATAATCCCAGTGGTAAAGGAAGGTGCGGTGGTCAAGCGCCCAGAAAAAATAGACCAGCGCCGCCGCCCACAGGCCCAAAATTACCGCCTTGTGGAAGAGGTCGAACTTTACCCCCGCCACCCGCAGCACCAGCAGTGCACAGGCAAACAGCGCCAAGTTGCACCACAGGCTCACCAGCGGAAAAAACAACCTGCTGCCGGGCACTGCTTGGGCAAAAACGGCCAGCAGCACCGCAGCCGCAGCCAGCGCCAGCACGCACTTCGCCGCAGGAGAAGTGCGCAGCTTGGTCAGAGTATCGGACATGGAACAAGAGCCCTCCTTGCAAAGTTTCACACCATACAGTATAACAACTCCCCGGGGTACTGTCCAGCACCCCGACGGCGAAAAATGCAGAATGTCCCGCCGCTTTCAAAGCAGACGGGACATTTTTGCGTAAATATTACTTAGTGGAAACTTCCGCGGCGGCCTTTGCAGCCTTTGCCGCCTTGCGCTTTTGCGCCAGCGCCTTGTTGGCGCTCAGGCGGGCGGCGTCCGGGTTCGGGGCTTCCGGGGTAAGCCGCAGCAGATAGCTGCCCATGGCGGGCAGATCCAGCGTCAGGGTGTAGTCCCGGCCGAACACGCCGCCGTCGGTGGTGTGGAAGCTCTGCTTGCGGTGCGCCTTGTGCACGCCGCCCCAAGCACCGGCCTCGGTATCCAGCACCAGCTCTGCGCTGCAGGGGAACTTGAGGTACAGGGGGAACTTTTTGTGGGCGTGGTCCTGCGTGTTCATGACGCAGAGCATATTCTGCCCGCGCCCCTTGCGCAGCCATGCGTACACGCCCTCGGCGCAGCTTTCGCTTGCCACCCACTCAAAGCAGTCCGGGTTGTACTCGCCGTCATACAGGGCAGGCTCGGAGGCATAGGTGCGGCTCAGGGCGGCAAAGTATTTCTGGAACGCATCGTGGAAGGGGTATTCCAGCAGGCTCCAGTCCAGCTCCCGCTTTTCGTCCCACTCCCGGAAGTGTGCCAGCTCGTTGCCCATAAAGTTCAGCTTTTTGCCGGGATGGGTGTACATATAAAAATACAGGGTGCGCAGCTGGGCGCATTTTTCCGCGTAGCTGCCCCACAGCTTATCAATGATGGTCTTTTTGCCGTGCACCACCTCATCGTGGCTCAGCGCCAGCAGATACAGCTCGTTGTAGAAGTAGTGCATACTGAACAGCAGCTTGCCGTAGCAGCCCGGGCGCTCGCCGAAGGGGGTGGCAAAGTAGTCCAGCGTGTCGTGCATCCAGCCCATGTCCCACTTGTAGTCAAAGCCTACGCCCTCGTAGCGGGTGGGGGCGGTCACCTTGAGGAAGTTGGTGGAGTCCTCCGCCATGTAGATGCCGGTGGGCCAGCGCTCGTTCAGGCCGTGGTTCAGGCTGCGCAAAAAGTTCACCGCGCCCTGATTCACGCCGCGGTTGGGGTCGCCCTGCCAGTACAGCGCCCGGGAGATGGCGTCCATGCGGATGCCGTCGCAGTGGTACACGTCCATCCACAGCCCGGCGGCGCTGCTCAAAAAGCTGCATACCTCCCGGCGGTAGTAGTTGAAGTTGCAGGTGCCCCACTCGCTCTGTCCCACGTCGCTGTCGTACTCGTACAGGTGGGTGCCGTCAAACTTGGCCAGTGCGTCGGCGTTGGCGGCAAAGTGCACCGGCACAAAGTCCATGATGACGCCGATGCCCATGCGGTGGCAGGCGTTGACAAAGCCGGCAAACTGGGCGGGGGTGCCGTAGCGGCTGGTCACCGAGAAGTAGCCGGTGGTCTGGTAGCCCCAGCTGCCGTCAAAGGGGTGCTCTGCCAGCGGCAGCAGCTCCACATGGGTAAAGTGATGCTCCAGCAGCCACGGGATGAGCTCCCGCGCCAGCTCCTCGTAATTGTACCACCCGTCCGAGCCGTCCGGCTGAGTGCTGCCGGGCTTATGCTTCCAGCTGCCGGCGTGGAGCTCGTAGATATTCAGCGGGCGGTTGCGGCATTTGTCCCGCCGCTCCATCCACGCGGTGTCGTCAAAGGTAAAATCCAGCTTTGCCAGCTTGCTGGCAGTGCCGGGGCGCAGCTCGGTGGCAAAGGCGTAGGGGTCGCTGCGCATCACGGTGCTGCCGTCCGCGCCGTGCACGCGGTATTTGTACAGGTCCCCCTCCGCAAGGCCGGGGATAAAGGCGCTCCACACGCCGGTATCGGCTTTTTCCATGGGCACGCCGCGCTCCCAGCCGTCAAAGCCGCCGCATACCTCCACGGCGGTGGCACCGGGTGCCCACACGGCAAAACGCCAGCCCTCGGCGCCGTTTGGGTCGGTGCAGGGGTGCGCACCCAGAATGCGGTAGGCATCGAAGCAGTCGCCACTGAAAAACGTGCGGGGGATCACAGGGTAATTCATGCAAAGATCTCCTTACTTCTCTATGTTGACCGGCGGTATGCGCCGGTTGGTACAAAGCTATTTGGGCAAACTATCCAAGAAAAACGCTTTTTTACCGGCACAGTAGCCGATAATCTTAGCAAATCCTGACAAAAATCGGCAAAAATACACATATTTGCCAGAGGGTGTGGTATACTGTTGCTACCGCCGTGCAAGCGGTGCAACTTTTTTGAAAGCAATAGAATGGGAGCGAACGATCATGGCTTGGTATGACGAAGCAGTATTTTATCACATCTATCCGCTGGGGCTGTGCGGCTGCGCACACGAAAACGATGGCCAGCCCACCCCGGGCGCTTTTGCAAAGCTGGAAGCATGGGCAGCCCACGCGGCAAAGCTGGGCTGTACGGCCATCTACATCGGCCCGCTGTTCGAGAGCGGCTCCCACGGCTACGATACCATCGACTACCGTCTGGTGGACCGCCGCCTTGGCACCAACGAGGAATTCAAGGCTTTTGTGGCAGCCTGCCATGCACGCGGACAGCGGGTCATCGTGGACGGAGTGTTCAACCACGTGGGCCGCGATTTCTTCGCCTTCCAGGACCTGAAGGCCAACCGCGAGAACGCCCGCTATAAGGACTGGTTCTGCGATGTGAACTTCTGGGGCAACAACGAGTATAACGACGGCTTTAGCTACGGCAACTGGGGCGGCTACAACCTGCTGGTCAAGCTGAACCAGCGCAACCCGGAGGTGCAGCAGTACCATTATGATACCATCCGCTTCTGGGTGGAGCAGTTCGACATCGACGGCATCCGTCTGGATGCAGCGGATGTGCTGGACTTCGACTTCATGCGCGGGCTGCGCCGTCTGGCAAACGAGGTAAAACCGGAGTTCTGGCTGATGGGCGAGGTCATCCACGGCGATTATAGCCGCTGGGCAAACCCGGAAATGCTGCACTCCGTTACCAACTACGAGCTGCACAAGGGCCTGTGGAGTGGCCACAACGACCACAACTATTTTGAGATTGCCCACACCATGCGCCGGTTGCAGGGGCTTTGCCACGACACCCGGCTGTATCTCTTCTCGGATAACCATGACGTGGAGCGTTTGCCCAACAAGCTGCGCAACCAAGAGCACATCCGGCATATCGCCATTCTGGTGTACAGCCTGTGGGGCATCCCGTCCATCTACTACGGCTCGGAGTTCGGCATCGAGGGCAAAAAGGAGTGGGGCAGCGACTGGCCGCTGCGCCCCTGTCTGGAGCTTAGCGACTACGCTGATGCAGAACGCACAAATCCTGTTACCAGTGTATACAAAGTGCTGGGGAAATGCAAGGCTGAATTGCCGGAAATGACCTACGGCGAGGTAAAAGAATTGCAGCTCACCACCCAGTGCTACGCTTTTGCCCGTGTGCTGGACGGCAAGGCGGTGGTAGCGGTGCTGAATAACGGCGATACCCCCGCACAGCTGGAGTTCCAGCTGCCGGTGGAAGCTGCCAAGGTCACCGACCTGCTGGCGGACACCGTGGGCGCACAGCAGGTGCTCGTTTCCACCGAGTGGAACCGCATGAAGGTGCAGCTGCCTTCTAATTACGCCACCCTGTTGAGATTGGAATAACCTTGCACATTGCGCCGCGTTTTGCTACAATAAGGAGAAGAAAGTCGTTTTACGGAAAGGAAGCCTGAACCCCTATGAATGCAGCACAGCGCAGAGAACGCATCCTGACCCGGCTGAACAGCGCCGGTGCCCCTTTAAGCGCCAGCACACTGGCAGCGGAGCTGGGGGTGTCGCGGCAGATCGTGGTAGGGGATGTGGCGCTGCTGCGCGCCGGCGGGGCGCAGATCGATGCCACCCCCCGGGGCTACCAGCTGCACCCGGCGGAAAAGGGCTATACCGGCATTCTGGCCTGTGTGCACCGCACGCAGGAGGAGATGCGCCGGGAGCTGTACACCGTGGTGGATCAGGGCGGCACGGTGGTGGATGTGGCGGTGGAGAACAGCCTCTACGGCGAGATCCGCGCCACACTGAACCTGTGCAACCGGTACGATGTGGACAACTTTATCCGTCAGGCCGCCGATGCGCCCGAAAGCCTTTTGAGCCGCATGACCGGCGGTGTGCACCTGCACACCCTGCGCTGCCCGGACAAGGACACCTTTGCCCGCATCCGCGCGGCGCTGGAGCAGCAGGGACTTTTGTACCGCAAGGAGTAACGCTGCTGCGCTTATACTCAGTATAAAAAGGGCTGCGGGGCTTGTCTATCCGCAAAACAGGGAAAACGTTGGAAAATCAACAAAAAAGCAAAAGAGGTGGGTTTTCTGGATATCCGCATTGAAAAGACCGAGCGCGCCATCAAACAGGCCTTTATGGAACTGCGCCGTGAGAAGCCGGTGGAGAAGATCCGTGTCAAGGAGCTGTGCGACCGCGCCTGCATCAATAAATCCACATTTTACGCCCATTATCAGGATATCTATGCGCTTGCCAACGCCATGGAGGACGAGATGGTGCAGGCGGTGGTGGAAAGCCTGCCCCGCCTGACCGCCAGCGATGTGAGCGAGCGCACCGAGTGGCTTGCGCGGGAGATGTTCCGCGCCTTTGCCGAGCATCGGGAGGAGATCACCGTGCTCTTCTCCGGCTCCCGGCAGGGGCTGTTCATCAACCGGGTGGAGCAGGCCATGTGCCATTGTATCGCCCAGACCGACCCCACCTTTGAGACCGACGTAGTGCGCAAGGTGGTGCTTTCCTTCTGCGTGCAGGGGTGCTACTACACCTTTACCAGCTACTGCGGCCAGATGGACGAAAAGCGCCTTGTTGCGCTGCTTGCCTCCATCGCCCGCGCCGCCCAGCGGATAAGGATGTAAGAGAAAAAAGACCTCCAGCTTGTCGCTGGAGGTCTTTTGCTTTTGAAGCCTTACACGCCCGAGGCACCGTAGTTTGCCAGCACGCGGGCGGAGGGGTCGTTGACGTTGCAGCCCGGCCATGCCTTGTTGGGCATCCAGAAGCCCACGATGGTGCGGCTCTGGTCGTGGTAGTACTTCTCAAAAATTTCGCGGTAGAACAGGCTTTCCTTGGTAAAGGGCATGCAGTGTGCCGAGTAGTTTGCCCGCCGCATCTGGAACTCCTCGTCGGTGTACAGGCTCTCGGCGTACTCCTTGATGTCGTCCACCATGCTGTGGCCTACGGCGTCCGAGAAGGCGGCCTTTTCGCGCCACAAAATCTCCGGCGGCAGCCAGTCGCCCTCAAAGGCCTTGCGCAGCAGGTACTTGCCCTTGCCGTAGCGGTTCAGCTTCTTTTCCGGGTCGATGGCCATGACGTAGCGCACAAAATCCAAATCGCCAAAGGGCACGCGGGCCTCGATGCTGTTGGAGGAGATGCAGCGGTCTGCCCGCAGCACATCGTACATATACAGCTCGCGGATGCGCTTCTGGCTCTCCTGCTGGAAGGCGTCGGCGGTGGGGGCGTAGTCGGTGTATTTGTAGCCGAACAGCTCGTCCGAGATCTCGCCGGTCAGCAGCACACGCACATCGGTCTGCTCGTGGATGGCCTTGCACAGCAGGTACATCCCCATGCTGGCGCGGATGGTGGTGATATCCCATGTACCCAGCAGCCGGATGACCTCCTCCAGGCTGCTGAGCACCATCTCGCGGTTGATGATGATCTCGTGGTGCTCGCTGCCAAGATACTCCGCAGTCTGGCGGGCGTATTTCAGGTCGATGGCGTCGGTGTCCATGCCGATGGCAAAGGTGCGGATGGGCTTACCCAGCTTCTTGGCGGCAATGGAGCACACCAGCGAGGAATCCAGACCGCCGGAAAGCAGAAAGCCCACGGGTGCATCGGCATCCAGCCGCTTTTCCACACCGGCGATCAGCTTTTCGCGGATGTTCTGCAGGATGGTGGGCATATCGTCCTGCATGGGGGCGGGCACATCGGCAATGTCCTCGTAGCGCACAAAGCGGCCGTCGCAGTAGTAGCTGCCGATGGGGAAGGGACGGATATCATCGCACCAGCCGATGAGGTTGCGCATCTCGGAGGAGAAGGCGATCTTGTGGCTGGACTTGGAGTAGCCGTAGAACAGCGGACGGATGCCGATGGGGTCGCGGGCGGCGATGAGCCGGTCCTTGCGGGAATCGTACATGATCAGCGCAAACTCGGCGTCCATGTGGCGGAACATATCCAGCCCGTACTCGTAGTACAGCGGCAGCAGGATCTCGCAGTCGCAGTCGGAGCAGAACTTGTAGCCCCGGCGCTTTAAGATCTCCTTTTCGAACCGGAAGCCGTACAGCTCGCCGTTGCACACCACGCAGTCCGCGCCCCGGTAAAAGGGCTGCATCCCCTCCGGGGTCAGTCCCATGATGGCAAGCCGCCCAAAGCCCATCAGGCCGTAGGGACCCTCCACCACCCGCTGGTCGTCCGGCCCGCGGTCCACGGTGCGCAGCAGATACTCCTTGAACTTTTCGGCACTCAGATCGTGCCCCGTATAACCCATAACACAACACATACTTCTTACCCCTCTTGTAAAAACGATAAAAATAAAAATACGGCAGCACATTCATCCCATAGTCCTAGGACGAATATGCTGCCGTATCCGTGGTGCCACCTAAATTACCGGCATACGCAATACGCCGGTCACTTTTGTGCGCTCTCCCCGTTGAAAGCACTGCCGCGATAACGAGCGGCGCACGTCTGCCCCTACTGCTGCACACGCAGGTTCAGGGAGCGGCTCACGGGTGTTCTTCGGGCTTCGTTTTCTGCGCGGCTTCCAGCATCCCGCACTCTCTGTAAGAAAAACCTGAGGCCTTACTTTTCCCGGTCAAGGCTTTTATTGTTTGCATTGTATCACGGGTTTTTGTCCGTGTCAACACAGCAGGCGCATTTTTTTGCAGACTGTTCTTCCGCTGCGGACGGTGCCGCGTTCTGCGCGCAATGACGGCACAGCCCGTACAGCACGCTGCCCTCGCATTGCAGGGTAAAGCCGTGCTCCGCCATCAGGTGGGCGCGCACCTCATCCATAAAATGGCAGTCCAGATGATAGATGCGCCCGCACTGCACGCACTTGAGGTGCAGATGCTCCCGGCAGTGGCGTCCCTCGTCCACATACTGGAACACCGCCCGCTCGCCCTTGTCGGCCACATATTTCATAATGCGCTGCTCCCCGGCAAGCTTGTCCAGATAGCGGTACACGGTGGTGGGGTTGGGGCTTGCACCCTGCTCCTCCAGATGCTCCAGAATGTTGGAGGCGCTTACTGCGTGCTGGCGGTTGTTGATGAGGTAATCCAGAATGAGCTGTCGGGTGCGGGTGTTGTAGCCATCGCTTCGTGCCATGAGAGATACGGTCCTTTCCGGTGTAGATGTGTTGTTTTTCAGCCCTATTGTAGCACAGCTTGCGCTTGGATGCAAAAGAAACGGGAGAAAAGCAGGTCTATTTGGCGATAAGCACAAAAACCATTGTAAAAAGTAGCAAAATCGGGGCGTAATCTTTGTGTAAAACGGAAAACCCGCCAAAGTTAAGTAAAAAGTCTTGTAAAAAATGCCCTAATGTGAAATAATATACTAGATAAAGTGGTTGGATTGCAGCCGGGATACAAGCTGACTGAACATGAAGAAGAAGAAACCGGCAGCGGTGGGTTTGCGCTGCCGGTTCGGACGTTTTGAAGCGTTTTTTGGAGAAGAAGAATAGGAGAGTGTGCTTATGAAAGAGCAGGATGCACAGGCAAAGCTCAGCCTGAAGCTGCAGGCGTACCAGTACCTCAAGACCAAAATTTTGAACTGCGAGTACCGTCCCAACGAGTTTTTGAACGAGCAGAAGCTCTGCGCCGAGATGGGCAACATCAGCCGCACCCCCATGCGGGATGCGCTGGGGCGTCTGGAGCAGGAGGGACTGATCACCATTCTGCCCAAAAAGGGCCTGATGGTCTCCGGCATCACCGAGGAGGACGTGCACAGTATGTTTGAGATGCGTCTTTTGGTGGAGCCCTATGCCCTGCGTACATACGGCAGCGCCATCCCCCGGGAGCAGCTGGAGGCCTACGCCGAGCTGATGCACCACAGCGAGCGCATCGAGGACTTCTGCGAGTCGGACGACGAGTTCCACGAGCTGCTGATGAGCACCCTGCCCAACAAGTATCTGCGCTCTGCCTACGACCGCATCACCGGCCTGAACACCCGCTTCCGCATCATGACCGGCAAGGTGAGCATGATCAATCAGGAGCAGACCTGTGAGGAGCATCTGCAGATCTTGGACGCCGCCCTGTCCGAGAACTGGGACGGCGCAGCCATGGCGCTGCAGCGCCATCTGGAGCTGGCCCGCGATAAGGCCGAGGGTGTCATCAAGGTCATCCGCCTGTGGTAAAAGAATAAAAGTAAAAAGGTCTGCTGCACCGTGCGGTGCAGCAGACCTTTTGTGTTTTTACGAGAAGGAAGTCTCCCTCAGATAAGGTGGTTTTCAATGCAGTAATGATAGACCCCGTCCTCTTCCACAGAGCGGCAGAGGACGGCAGCTCTGGCCTTGACCTCCTCGAGCGCGTTTCCCATGGCGACACCTGTACCGACCGCTTCCAGCATTTCAATGTCGTTCCGTCCGTCCCCAAAGGCAATGGCTTCGGACTTTGAAAATCCATAATGCGCCAAGACCGCCCTTACAGCGTTTCCCTTGCCGCAGGAGAGCGGAATAATATCTACTGCCTTGTCCCACCATGCGGTGATCTGTGTGGCGTGCGTCCCCTGTAAGATCTGTGTGTATTCGGCACTGTTGCAGGAGCACATGATCTGATAGATCTCCTCCTCGCACAGCGCATCAAAATGCTCAGAGATCACCAGCTTTTCACTGCCAAAGGAAAAGTATTGTGCCAGATCGGGGTCTGTCCCGTTTGTTACGATAAAGTGCTCATTGCTGATAGCAGCTGCTCGGTGCATCTGCTTCAGATTTTGCAGGATTCTGTGTTTGTCATCAGCATCCAGCGGATTTTTGAAGAGCACGGTATCCTTGCTGCGGACATAGGAGCCGTTGAAGGTCAGCCAGATATCAAAATCGACGCCTTCAAAATGCGGGATGGAGAGATAGCCTCTGCCGGTCGCCATGCACAACAAGACCCCGTTTGCCTGCAGCTGCTGTAAAGCCTGCACAGTTTTGGGGGATGGCTCCTTGCTGCCCAGCTTGAGCAAGGTTCCGTCTACATCAAAAAAAGCAATTTTTATCATACGACACCTCTGGTAAAAATATTTTTATTTCTCCACCTTGCTCAGCAGGATGCGGTCGTTATCCAGAGTTTTGCCCGCGTTCTCGCGGAACTTTTCCAGCAGATCGTCCACGGTCATTTTGCTGCGCTCTGCGCCCTTTACGTCAAACACGATGCGCCCGGCGTCCATCATCAGGGTGCGGTTGCCCAGCTCCAGCGCCTGATGCATATTGTGGGTCACCATCAGGCAGGTGATCTTTTTCTCGGCCACGATGCTCTTGGTCAGCGCCAGCACCTTTTCGGCGGTGGCGGGGTCCAGCGCGGCGGTGTGCTCGTCCAGCAGCAGCAGCTTGGGGGTGACAAGGGTAGCCATGAGCAGGGTAAGCGCCTGCCGCTGCCCGCCGGAGAGCAGCCCTACCGGCTGCTTCATGCGGTCCTCAAGCCCCATGTCCAGCAGGGCCAGCTTTTCGCGGAAAAGCGCCTTATCCTTGCGGGAGATGCGGGAGAAGATGGCGTTGGGTGCAGTGCCTGCCCGCAGGTAGGCCAGCGCCAGATTTTCCTCAATGGTCATGTTGGGCGCGGTGCCCTTGAGCGGGTCTTGGAACAGATGCCCGATGACCTTGCTGCGCTGGTGCTCCGGCGCAAAGGTGATGTCCTGCCCGCCCAGTTGAATGCTGCCCTCGTCGGCGATAAAGCCGCCGGTGATGGCGTTGAACAGGGTGGATTTGCCTGCGCCGTTGGAGCCCACGATGGTGGCAAAATCTCCGGCCTCCATCCGCAGGCTCACCCCATTCAGCGCCACCTTTTCGTTGACGGTGCCGGGGTTAAAGGTCTTGTGCAGGTCGTTCAGCTGCAGCATTTCCATTTTACTGTCCCTCCCTGTTGGTCACGGTGCGGCGTGCGGCATGACGGCGCTTTTCAAAGGCGAAGTGCTCCCGGATGGCGGGCATGGAGATGGCCACTGCCACGATGATGGCGGAAACCAGCTTCATGGCGGCGGCGGGCACATTGAACCGCAGCGCCACCGCCACGATAAAGCGGTACAGGCAGCTGCCGAACACCACGCCAAGGATGCGGCGCAGCATGGTGCGCTTGCCCACCAGCGTCTCGCCGATGATAAGGGAAGCCAGTGCAATGGTCACCATACCGGTGCCCACGTTGATATCGCAGCTTTTCTGGTACTGCGCCAGCAGCCCGCCGGACAGCGCACACAGCGCACCGGACACGCACAGACCCACCGTGATGGTAAAGGCGGGGTTGATGCTGGATGCCCGCACCATGGCGGCGTTATCGCCGGTGGCGCGGATGGAAAGCCCCAGCCGCGTGCCCAGAAAGCTCAGCATCGCCGCGCAGGCGATGGCGATAATGACCGCCGCCAGCGCCAGCTTGTACCAGCTGCCCAGAAAGCCCAGAGAGGTCTTTGCTATGGAGAAGATGGTAGGGGTCTTGACCAGCGACATGGTGGAGGAAAAGCCCATCACCGCCAGATTGATGGTGTACAGGCCGGTGTTGACGATGATACCGGCCATGATGCTTTCCACCCCGAGCCTTGTCTGCAAAAAGGCGGTGACAAAGCCGGAGCACACCCCCGCAGCCATAGCAGCCGCCAGCGCAAGGACGGGGTGGCCGGTCAGCGCCACCTGACAGGCCACGGCGCAGCCCAGCGTAAAGCAGCCGTCGGTGGAAAGGTCGGCAATGTTCAGGATGGAGTAGCTGAGAAACAGCGCCAACGCCACCAGTCCGTAGATGCAGCCCAGCTCCAGCGCTGTCTGCAAAACGTTGAGGGAAAAGATACTCGCCAGCATGGTGTATGCTCCTTTTATGTTTTTTTGAGTGGACGAATTAACTGGTATTTTATTTTTACGGGAGGGGGGAACGTTTTCCCCAGAACCGCCAAAGGCTCTCCCTTGCGGGAGAGCCGGAAAAACCGTTAGGCCTTGACGGAGCGGGGCGTTCAGGAGAAGCTCTCGGCGGTGGTCACCTCGGCAATTTCGGTGCAGTAGGGCTTGAAGGCCTCTTTCAGGGCAGCAAGGTCAAGCCCCAGCGCCTCGGCGGTCTCGGTGTTGATGGTGACGATGCCGTTATCAAAGGTCTGGTAGGGCAGGTCTGCAGGGGTCTTGCCGTCGCACAGCAGCTGGCTGACCATATCGGCGGTGGCCTCGCCCAGCTGGACGTAGTCTACGCCGTAGCCCACCAGTGCGCCGTTCAGCGCAAAGCTGTCGGCACCGGTGTAGTGCTGCACACCGGCCTCGATGAAGCTTTCGTAGATGGACAGCTCGGCGGTCATGATGGTGTTATCGGTGGGGGTGAACACGGCCTTGACCCCGGCGGCTACCAGTGCCTCGGCAGCCATCTGCACCTCGGCGGTGGTGGTGCCGTTCTTTTCCACCACCTTGATGCCGTTCTTCTCGCAGAAGGCCTTGGCATCCGCAATGGCCTGGGTGGAGGAATCCTGACTCAGGTCATACAGCAGACCGATGGTGTCGATGCCGGGGTTTGCCGCCACGATCAGGTTCATGATGGCGTCGGTGTTCAGGGCATCGGAGGTGCCGGTGATGTTCTCCTCGCCGTCAAAGCCTGCGGCGGCGGGGTCGGTCACGGCAGAGTAGACCACCGGGATGTCGGTGTCCTCCACAGCGGCCAGCATGGTAGCGGCGGTGGGGGTGGCCACAGCCACGATCACGTCCACGCCGTCAGCCACAAGGTCTGCGCCGATCTGGTTCAGGTTGGACTGGTCGGCCTGTGCGTTGGCGTAGTAATCGGCGTAGTCAAAGGTGACGCCCTTCTCCTTGCCGATGGCATCCAGACGGCTCTCCACAGATTCCACGATCTGGTTGAGGGAGGCGTGGTCCACATAGTTGACGATGCCCACCTTGAAGGTCTCGCCGGTGGCTGCGGTGCTGCCGGAAGCGGCTGCGGAGGAAGAAACTGCCGCGCTGGAGGCGGTGCCGGAAGCAGCGCCGCCGCAGCCGGTCAGTGCCATGGCAGAAACAGCGGAAGCGGCCAGAGCGGCCTTCAGAAAGCTGCGGCGGGAGATCATGTTCAGGTTTTTCATAGTGGTAACTCCTTTCCCGGAGCGGGCGGCAAATCAAAAGACCCGCTCCCTTTGCGGGACGGGTCTTAAAACAAAACGACCCTGTCCCTGTGTGTTATCCACAAGGACAGGATCGGTAAATTACGATTCTGCGGTGCCACCTTGCTTGCTCTGCATCCAATACAGCAGAGCCACTCACGGAGAGCCAACACTCCCCTGTCCTGTAACGGAGACTTCCGTCCAAAGCTACTAGGGCTTCTGCCCGTTTGCCCGGCCCTCGGCGGCCCACGAAACTCTGCCCCGCTTTCGCCCGTTTGCACTGTCCGGGCTCACTGCAGATGCGCTGTGCAGGTTCTCTTCCGCCTCATCGGTTTGATTGCATTATACACTTTATCTTCGTAAAGTCAAGAGGGAATTTAAAATTTTTATTTTTCAGCCCGGTCAAAGTCATTCTTCTGCCGGGGTGCCGGTGCTGCGGCGCTTGCGGCGCACAAAGTAGGCAACGTACACCACCCACACCGGAATGGCCACGGCGGTCACTACCCGGCTTGCGGAAAGCCCGGCGGCCTGATACACAAAGTCGATGCTGCTTGCGCCCGCCGGGCAGAGCACCGCCATCAGCCCCTCGTCCACCTGCAGGATATCGGTCTTTTCGCCGTTGACGTAGGCGGTAAAGCCGTCATCGTAGGGCACGGAGAAAAAGACGAGGTTCGGCTTATCCAGCGTGATCTCGGCATGGAAGCCCGCATTGTTCATCTGGAACACCGAGCAGCTGTGGGCGCGGCGGTCGGCGCAGTCCTGCGTGTAGCTGTCGTAGTGCAGCTCGTCCAGCAGGGCGTCCGGCAGCTCGGTCAGGTACTTGCCGTACTGCGCCACGTCCTCGTCCTCCAGCACCAGCGCCCGCAGCAGCAGGTTGGAGCGCAGGGTCTTGACCGAGGCCTCGTAGGTGGCATTGGTCACATAGTAGTCGTAGGTAAAGCCCATGGGAACGTAGTTATCGTTGCGGTACAGCGTGTAGCCGTCCACGTCGCCCAGATAGGTCCAGCCTGCGTCTGCCTCGTCCTCAAAGCTCCCGCGCTTTTCCGGGGTGGTGATGAGGTACTCCACGCTCAACAGGCCGCGCAAAGCGTAGTTTGCAATCTCCGGCTCGCTGCGCACGTCCCGCTTGACCCCCAGCCCCGGGTAGAAGCTGAGGATGCTGGGGGCAGCCGTGCTGCCGAAGTATTGCAGGCAGCTCTTATCCAGCCACATCCCGATGTTGTCGTGGATTTTGTAGGTGTCGATGCGGTAGTCGCCCTCCGGCAGATCGTTTTTCAGCAGCAGGGCGTTGGTGTCCTGCTCCACAAGGTCGCTGTCGGTGTACCACTGGCCAAACTTGCCAATGCCGATGTGCACCATGCTGAACACGCAGGCAAACACCAGCACTGCCGCCGTCATGCGCTGGGCAAAGCGGCTGTGCTGCCGCCATAGGCCGCAGAGGTAGCGGTACAGCAGAAGCCCCAGCAGGCCAAAGCCCAGCACGGCAAAGAACTGTCCCCGGTTCTTCAGCACGCCGAAGGACCATGTCCCGGTGGCATCGTCCCGCACGGGCACCACCGCAAACACCAGCGTAGCCAGCATGATCCAGCCGATGCCCCGGGCGGGCGCGTCCAGATCGACCTCCGGGTCCTCCAGCGCGTTCACGGTCATAGCGGCAAGGATGAGGGTGGGCATATAGTACCAGCGGGCGTAGTAGCTGGAGTTGAGCGCGTAGAAGGCGCTGTTCAGCACCGGCACCAGCGCACACACGGCGCACACCGCCACGATGCGTTTTTTGCTGTCGGCCTTGCGGCTGCGCCAGTAGGCCATGGCACCGGCCAGACTGCACAGCGGCAGATAGGCCGTCATGCTCGTCCACTTGATGACGCCCTCCGACCACACCGAGGTGAGGTAGGGAGAATCCGGCGGTAAGATCCAGCTGAGCAGAATAGCCAGATACTGCTGCACCTTGGCGTAGGTCAGAAAGCCCCAGCCGGAGGAAAGGTCGATGGTGCGCGGGTTCTGCAGCAGGCTGAGCACCGCCGGGAACAGCAGCAGACAGCCCATGGCAACGCCCAGCACGCTCTCCCACAAGAGATGGCAGAATTTGCGCCCGGTCAGCCGGAGGTCCTTGGCGGTCAGCTTGCACACAAAGTAGATGCACAGGAAAATGACCTGTCCCACAAAGAAGAAGTAGTTATTGAGCAGGTTCACCGCCACCCAGAAGGCGAACAGGCCGTGACGGTCTTCATAAATGGCCTCGTCCAGCGCCCAGAGCAGGTAGGGAAACAGCGCCACCACATCCACAAAGTGGTTAAAGAACACGTTGTACACCGCAAAGCCGGAAAGCGCGTACAGGCAGGCACCCAGCACCGCGTAGTTCTCGTTTTTGACGTAGCGGCGCAGATACAAAAACGCGCCGCCGCCCGCCACGCCGAACTTGAGCACCAGCAGCGGCACCATCATATAGGGCAGCCAGCTCTGCGGCAGCAGCACCGACAGCCAGAAGAACGGCGAGCCGTACAGGTAGAAGGAGTAGGCGTTCATCACCCCGCTGCCAAGGTCGGTCGCCCACGAAAAGGTATTGTGCGGCGCACCGGCAAAGGCACTGTCCGGGTAGCCCGCGCCCTTGACGAAGCCGTTCATATACCGGTAAAAGCTGATCTGCTGGCTGTTGAAATCGCCGGCATAGTGGAAAAAGCCGCCGTCAAGGATGTAGAAGGGCAAAAAGAAGATAGCCGCCGTCAGGGCGCACAGCCCCATCGCCTGCCAGAATTTTTTACAGCTCTGATCCCTTGGTGTGAGCAGCCGTGGTTTTTTGAACTTTTCCATAGCGTTCCTCTTTCTCCGCGCACCGGCGCGGAAGTGGATTTGATCTCTCCTTGTAGTATAGCACGGCGGCGCGCAAGAAAAAAGGGCTTGACAAGTGCACGCGGGGCGGGTATGGTGAAGAAAAGGAGGCGTATTGCCATGCTGTATCCCTTCAGCGCCTTATTGGCGCGCATGAAGTACATTACCCGGTGGAGCCTGATGCACTCCACCCGGGCGGAATCCCTCAGCGAGCACACCTGCGACACCGCGCTGCTGGCGCACCTGCTGTGTCTCATCGCCAAGCACTACACCGGCACGCCCTGCCGCCCCGAGGTGGTGGCGGTGGCGGCGCTGTACCACGACGCCCCGGAGATCATCACCGGGGATATGCCCACGCCGGTCAAGTACCACTCCCCGGCGCTGCGGGACGCCTACAAGGCGCTGGAGACCGAGAGCGTGCGCTCCATGGCGGCTCTGCTGCCCGCCGAGCTGGCCGCAGAGCTGACCCCCTGCATGGACGGCAGCGCCCTGACGGCAGAGGAACACCGGCTGCTCAAGGCCGCCGACCGTCTGAGCGCGCTGATCAAATGCACCGAGGAGCAGCGCAGCGGCAACCACGAATTTGACGCTGCGCTCACGCAGCAGCGCGCCGCGCTGCAGGCCATGCACTGCCCGGAGGCCGACTGGTTTCTGGAGCACTGCCTGCCCTGCTATACCCAGAATCTGGATGAATTGACGAAGCTGTAAAAGAGCAATGCCGGACAGCCTACAGGCCGTCCGGCATTGCTCTGCTTCAGTTCGAATTACGGGAATGGTACCTCCCGCACATCATCGGGGTCCAGACCGGCCTTGCGCTGCTCTTCGAACACAGCGGCGATCAGCTCGTCCAAATCCTCCAAGTGGGTCAGGGTGCAGCAGTAGCGGCGCAGGGCGGCGGCGCCCTTCAGACCCTTCATGTAGTGCATGGTCTGGGCGCGCGCCTGCGGCATGGCTACAAATTCGCCCTTCTGCTCCACCATCTCCTCCACCTGACGGCGCAGCGCGTTCATCCGCGCCTGCAGGTTCGGCTCCTTGGGGGCGGGCAGCCCCTCCAGCGCGGCGTTTACCCGCTCAAACAGCCACGGGTCGCCCAGTGCGCCCCGGGCGATCATCACGCCGTCGCAGTTTGTCTGGCGCACCATGCGCAGCGCATCCTCGGCGCAGTGGATATCGCCGTTGCCCAGCACCGGCACCTTTACCGCATCCTTTACCCGGGCGATGATCTCCGGGTCGATGCCCGGGGTGTACATCTGCTCCCGGGTGCGGGCGTGCACCGCTACCAGCGCCGCGCCCGCCTGCTCGCAGGCCTTGGCGCACTCCACGGCGGTGATGTGGTCGGCGTCCCAGCCCTTGCGCATTTTTACAGTGACCGGGCGCTTGGTGTGCGCCACCACCTGCTCCACGATGCGCCCGCAGCGGTCGGGGTCCAGCATCAGCCTGCTGCCCGCCCCGCCGGAAACAATCTTGGGGGCAGGGCAGCCCATGTTGATGTCCACAAAGTCAAATTCGTACTGCTCGATGGCGGCGGTGGCCTCGCCCATGATCTCCGGCACCTCGCCGAAGATCTGCACCCCGTAGGGTGCGCCGTTGGGCGCGGCCTTCAGCAGGCTGACGGTCTTATGGTCGCCGTACACCAGCGCCCGGCTGGAGACCATCTCGCTGACGGTAAAGCCAGCGCCGTGCTGCGCCATCAGGCGGCGGCAGGGGGCGTCCGTAAAGCCTGCCATAGGGCCGAACACCGCCCGGTGGGGCAGGGTGATATTGCCGATCTTCAAAGGTTCCATGGGTTCTCCTTGTATCTGTTTTGGGGTAGACGATTTGGAATGCCCTCCGTTTCACTCTGGGCATATTCAGCGGAATTATTATTTATAATTTCGCGTTTGTCGCGCTCTGCGGAGCGCTCCAAACGCATTTTCACGGGAGGGGTCGTAAAGGAAAACGGCAGCTGCTTTCCTGCCATACACCGTAAACAGGGGCTGTTGCGCCAAATGCTGTGCAACAGCCCCTGTGGTTTTATGTTACATCTTCTCGGGCACGTTGATCTTGAACATGGTGAGCACGTTGAAGATGGCGTTCTTCACGCCGATGCACAGAGCCAGACGTGCCTGCTGCACGGCGGGGTCTGCGCCCTGAATGCGGCAGTTGCCGTAGAAGCGGTGGAAGGCGCTGGCCAGATCAATGACAAAGCGGTTGATGCGGCTGGGGTCGTACTTCTCGGCAGCCATCACGATCTCCTGCGGGAAGGCGGCCAGCATCCGGATCAGCTCCATCTCGGAGGGCTCGGTGAGCAGGGTGGCGTCGATGCTCTCCGCACCGGCAAACTGCACGCCCTCGCTCTCCATCTTTTTCAGGATGGAGCAGATGCGGGCATGAGCGTACTGCACATAGTACACGGGGTTGTCGTTGTCGGTCTTGACGGCCTGATCCAGATCAAAGTCGATGCCGCTGCCGGCGTCGTGCATATTGAACAGGAAGCGTGCGCTGTCGATGGGCACTTCCTCCAGCAGGTCGGTCAGGGTGATGGCGTTGCCGGTGCGCTTGGACATACGGACAGGCTGGCCGTCCCGCATCAGGTTGACCATCTGCATCAGCACAACATCCAGATCCTCGCCGTTCAGGCCGATGGCGTCCATCGCACCCTTCATGCGGGCCACATGGCCGTGGTGGTCTGCGCCCCACACGTCGATGGCCTTGGCAAAGCCGCGGGTGGCCAGCTTGTTGTAGTGGTAGGCGATATCAGCGGCAAAGTAGGTGGGAATGCCGTTGGCGCGCACGAGCACCTCGTCCTTGGCCTCCTCCTCGGTGCCGTCCTCGGTCTTTTTCTTGTTCACGGTGCCATACTTGGCAGCGTACTGGGCGCTGCGGTACATGATGGCGCCGTCCTCAGCCTTGTAGCAGGCGCCCAGCTCCAGCAGCTTGTCCACCACAGCCAGCACCGCGCCGGACTCGTGCAGGGTGCTCTCGTGGAACCAGACGTCATAATCAATGCGGTACTTGCCGAGGTCGCGCTTCAGCGCGGCGATGTTCTTGGGCAGGGCGTAGGCCACCAGTGCGTCCTTCAGGGCGGCAAAGGCCTCGCTCTCAAACAGAGCCTCCTCGCTTAGCCCGGAGCAGGCGGCAACGTACTTGTCGCCGTTCAGCTGGGCGAACTCACCGGCCAGCACCTTGATGTCGCCGCCCTGATAGCACTCCTTGGGCAGGGGATAGGCCTCCTCGCCGCAGAACTGCTGCAGGTAGCGCACCGCCAGACTTTTGCCGAACTTCTGGATCTGGTTGCCGGCATCGTTGATATAGAACTCGCGGGTCACATCGTAGCCGGACCAGTCCAGCACAGCGGCCAGACAGTCGCCCAGTGCGCCGCCGCGGGCGTTGCCCATGTGCATGGGGCCGGTGGGGTTGGCAGAAACGAACTCCACGTTGTACTTTGCGCCCTTGCCGTGGTCGGTGCGGCCGTACTCCTTGTTGGCGCAGGCACCCAGCACCACGCCTGCCCAGAAGCTCTGGGACAGGAATAGGTTGATGAAGCCGGGACCGGCAACCTCCACCCTGGAGAATACGCTGTCTTCGATAGAGGGCAGATGTGCCAGCAGGGCGTCTGCGATCATCTTGGGTGCCTTGCGCCAGGTGCGTGCACCGGCCATGGCGAGGTTGGAGGCGATATCACCATTCTTCACATCGGCGGGGATCTCCACGATAAAGGCGGGCAGCTCTGCCTCGGGCAGGGTGCCGTCTGCCATAGCAACCTTGGCGGCTGCAGTCAGCAGAGCGCGTGCCTCGTCCAGCGCAGCCTGCCGGGGGTTGTAGTTCTGGTAGGTCTTTTCAAAATCAGTCATGGGTCGGATTCCTTTCACAGTCTCAGGGAGCTTCATCAATTCACATGGGTCACGGTAACTTCCAGCCGGTTGCGGCTCACCAGCTCGGCGCTGTCGGCATCCAGCAGGTAGGCAAACCGGGCGGTGCCGCCCTTTTCGGTCAGCTGACAGTCGATCTCGTCCGCAGTCACGCCCAAGGTCATGGAGCCGAAGCCGGTCTCGTAGTGGCACAGGTTGCGGCGGCCTTTTTCGATCAGCAGCTGGGTGCCTGCCCCGCCGCCTTTGCCGAACCGCAGCATCGCCACCCGGCTGCCGTCTGCGGCGATCTTCAGGGTGGTGGTGCAGCCCTCGTAGCCGGTGGTCTCGGTCTCGCGGTAGGTCACATAGTAGCTGCCGCCCTTCAGCACAAAACTGCCCCGGGTCATCAGCTCCACAAATTCTTCTTTTTCTTCCTCCGCAGCCGGTTCGTCCAGCCGCTGCTCAATACGGCTTTTGATGCGGATGATATAGTCTTCCTTCAGTGGCTTGCTCACGTTGTTTTTCCTTATCAATATTTATCAATGGCGATCTGCTCCACCGGGCCGCCTTTGTACTCGCCCAGGAACAGGTCTGCCGTCTGCACAAAGCTGTCCGGCACATCGCTGACGTAAAAGTGTGCCTGCCCGTTCTCGTGGCTGGCGCGCAGCCCGCGCTCGGCGAGCATCCGCTCCAGATGATGGGCGGCGGTCATGGCGGGGTCCACCAGCGTGACATGCGGCCCCATAAACTCCCCGATCATGCTTTTCAGCAGCGGGTAGTGGGTGCAGCCCAGAATCAGGGTATCCACCCCGGCTTCGCGCACCTCGGTCAGGTACTGGGCAATGACCAGCTTTGTGACCTGCTGCTTCCCGGCCTCGCTGTGATCCACATACCCGGCCTCCACCAGCGGTACGAACAGCGGGCAGGGGCGGGCGGTGATCTCCACCCCGGGCACCAGCTGCCGCAGCAGCTTTTCGTAGCTGCGGGAGCGGATGGTGGCGGCTGTGCCAATAACGCCGATGCGGCGGTTGCGGGTGACGAAGGCTGCCTCCCGGGCGGCGGCGTCCACTACGCCAAGGTAGGGCACCGGCAGCTGGGCTGCTTCCGCAGCCGGGTAGGTGCTAGACACCGTACCGCAGGCTGCCATGATGCACTTGACGTTTTTGGAAAGCAGAAAGGCCACGTCCTGCCGGGCGTACTGCAGAATGGTCTCCGGGCTGCGGCTGCCGTAGGGCACCCGGCCGGTATCGCCGAAGTAGATGATATCCTCATGGGGCAGGCGCTTGCGCAGCTCCCGCACACCGGTCAGGCCGCCCAGACCGCTGTCGAACACACCGATGGGGCGATTATCCATGCTGCTTTTCCGTCCTTTCCACCGCCAGTGCGATCAGGCGGTCGATGAGCTGCGGCACCGGCAGACCCTCGTGCTCCATGAGCTTGGGGTACATACTGATGGCCGTAAAGCCGGGGAAGGTGTTGATCTCGTTGATGAGCACCCGGCCAGTGTTCTTTTCCACAAAGAAATCGCACCGTGCCAGACCCTCGCAGTTCAGTGCGGTGTAGGCCATGGCGGCGTAGGTCTTTACCTCGTCCAGCTTCGCCTCCGGCAGGTGTGCCGGGATGACGGTCTGGCTCACGCCGTTCTTGTACTTATCATCATAGGTGTAGAACTCTGCACCGGCAAGGATCTCACCGGGGCGGGTGGCCACAGCGGGGTCAGAGCCGATGACGGCGCACTCCACCTCCTGTCCGTCCACAAAGGCCTCAAACACCACCTTGCGGTCGTTTTCCAGCGCAAGAGCGATGGCAGCCTTCAGCTCCTCCTGACTGGACACCTTGGAGATGCCCACGCTGGAGCCTGCGTTGGCGGGCTTGACGAACACCGGCCAGCCCAGCTTTGCTTCTACCCCGGCGCAAACGCCCTCCAGATCCTTCTCGATCTCCCAGCGGTTGGCGGCTACCCACTTGGTGTGGGGCACGCCGTTGGCCTCAAACAGGGCGTTGGCCACGGCCTTGTCCATGCAAACAGAGCTTGCCAGCACGCCGCAGCCCACATAGGCGATGCCTGCCAGCTCCAGCAGGCCCTGCACGGTGCCGTCCTCGCCCCACAGGCCGTGGAGCACCGGGATCACCACGTCAAGGTGCATCTTCTCCACCCGGCCGTCCGGGGTGAACAGGATCATGCCGTGGTCGGCGCGGTCCGGGCTGATCACGCAGGGCATATTGCCGGGCAGCTCTTCCCAGCTGCCGTCGGCCATCTGCTCCGCCGTGGCCTCGGTGCAGAGCCAGCGGCCCTCCTTGGTGATGCCCACGGTGAGCACCTCGTATTTGCTGCGGTCGATGTTGCGGACAAAGTTGCCCACAGAGACACAGCTGACCTCATGTTCGCTGGACATACCGCCGAACAGTAGCGCCACACACATTTTATTTGCAGACTGCATGATATCTCACTCCTATTTATAAAGCCCCCGGTAAAGGGGCGGCTTCAAACCGGTAAAATGCCGTTTCGATTCATTATACAATATCTACGCCCGCGATGCAAGCAGAATGCAAAAAAGCCGCGTTGGGACAAAAAGACAGCGGGTGCAAAAAAAGTTTCTCAAAATCGCTTTTTTCTGCTTGACGGATTGAAAAACGCGTGGTACAATGATATCACCTCTTTTGCGGGGTTATTAAGTGCGCCTGTTTTTACAGCTGCCACCCGCACCCGAGGGAGGTTCAAAACAACCGTTATAATGGAGGTGTCAACAAATGACCGTTAAAATCACTCTGGCCTGCACCGAGTGCAAGCAGCGCAACTACAACACCACGAAGAACAAGAAGAACAACCCCGATCGTCTCGAGATGAAGAAGTATTGCCGTTTCTGCAAGAAGCACACCGTTCATCGCGAAACCAAGTAAAAGAAAGGCGGAGCATAATGG